>JAOZPA010000005.1:5363-38487 GCA_029932985.1 Campylobacterales bacterium | reverse complement strand
AAAAATTTATCTATTTTAAAAGCTACCCATTTACCGCTTTTAGTGGAGAGTTGGGGGTAAAATTAAAAGAGGGGGATAAACAAATTCCTGAGGGGATTTACAAAGTTGAATATTTAAATCCAAATAGTAGTTATCACCTCTCAATAAAAATCAATTATCCAAATGAGTTTGATAGAGTAAAAGCTAAAGAGGAAAATCGTAAAAATTTGGGTGGAGATATTTTTATACACGGAAAATCTTCAACGGTTGGGTGTATTCCAATTGGTGATAAAGCAATTGAGGAACTTTTTTATATAGTTTCCAAAACAAACAAAAAGAATATCAAAGTTATAATCTCTCCTTATGATATGAGGATAAAAAAAATAAATCTAAAAAACTCAACCATAAATTGGTATGACAATTTGCTCAAAAATATCAAAACTCAAATCTCTTTTTTTTGATAATAGTTTCATATTTAAAACTCGTTTTTGACCCATCCAATCCATACCTAAATATATAATTACTAAATTATTTTTTTTAATTTTTTCTGTATTTTTCCATTCAATTGTAGATAATATTTCATATTTTTTCCCTCTCCAAGAGGTTATTTTTATATAACTTTTATAGGGTTTTGATTGATTTTGTGGAGTATAAATATCTAATACTTTTACTTTGTGCTTTACTAAAATTTTTGCTGGGGGATTCTGAAAAAAAAGCAAACCAACTATTAGCAATATCACATACCAAAATCCTGAAGAGATTATTCTAAGAGATTCTAAAAAAAGCTTAAAAGATGAATCTAAATTTAATAATTTTTTACCTGTAATCAATTTTTTTGTTAAAATCCACACCATTACACTTATAAATATAGAGATAAAAATCATAAAATTATAACTATTTGGTGACTCAATCCAGTAGAAATTACCATAAATCTCATCTTGCTCAAGACGGTATAAAAATAGAATATAAGCTATAAATATTAGTGTAAATGTTTTTAAAATTCTAAAAATCAAAGGAGGTAAAAGAGTTTTATCCATCTCAAATATCCTTTTTAAATATGGTTCGGTACTTTAGTGAAATAAAGTACCGAAATGATAAATTAAATTTTTATATCTAATTGTATATCAATAAATCTTTTTTTACCAATTCCTTTTATTTTTCTAAGTTTATAAATTGATTTAAAATCTCCATTTTCAACTCTATAATCAATAATTCTTCTAGCAATTTTGGTGTTAATTCCCAGTTTTTTTAATTCATCTTTTGTAGCAGTATTGATATTGATTTTTTTATCACTATCCTCCTCCACCTTTTCTGTGCTTTCCTCTTTTTCATTTACAATAAAAGATTCACTAGATTCATCATCGCATATTTTTATAAAATCAATAATTTGAGGTTGAGTCATACTGTTTTTGATAAAATTATCTTGATAATTAAAAACTTCGCTTGGCCACTCCTCTAAAAGTTTAGACAAAGAGTTTGTATTTAGCATTCTATATTTTTTATCATCAATATTTGGTTTATTTTCAATATTTTTGCCACCTGTATAAAAATCACCATCACTACTCGGTGTGTATTTTCCAAATGTAATATGTCGCAAAACTCGAAGAACTGAGCTGTCCATTTTGCCTAACTCTTCCCAATTAAATAGAGGAATATTTGGCTTTTTGAACTCACCACCACTAAATTTCCACATAATATATTGCCCAATCCAATCACGGATATATGGAAAAGCAGCAAAAGCGGTCGCACATTCGAGGATGAAAATACTATTATCTTTCTCAGCCACCGCAATATCACATGCCCAATATTCAGCATTTGCAGATTTACTAGCCTTGACTGCTAAATCCAAAACCTCTTTTGGTACATCTTGATAATCCATAGTCCCACCCTGTGAAGTGTTTGTCAGCCATGCACCCTCTGGTGGTCGTCGCCAAAATGCACACACAGGTTTATGACCAATCAACATTACTCGAATATCTGCAGAAATTTTGATAAAATCTTGGGTATATAATGGATAGTATTTTTTCTCTTCTATTAAATCCAAAGCTTCATCCGCACTATCTACTTTGTGTACAAAATATCCTCCATAATTTGATGGACCATAACTTTTTTTGATAATTCGTGGATAATCAGTTTTTTCTAAAAATTTCGTTGCTTTCTCTTTGTCATAGATAATATCTGTTTTTGGAATCTCTAAATCATATTTTCGTGCAAATCTTGTGACATTTTCTTTTGATTTATTTGAAAACTGAGTATCTAGCGATGGCACAAACTCCACATTTGGCAAAGCTTTTGAAATCTCTCTAAAAGTCTCATAGGCGGTCGCAGGAATATTACCAATAAGCACATCAATTTTTTTGTTTTTTACCTCCTGAATAAATCTATCTTTATCTTTTCCCCAGTGATAAGTCACAATCTCTATTTTCTTTGACCAACCTTTAAAATTAGATTTATCAAAAAATCTTAATACATGGTCTAAATATACTAACCCCAATTTTGGAAGCTTTTTTTTGCTCACAATGACCCCTTTGTCTAAATTTAGTTTGTTTTTTGTTTAAAACAGTATTTTATCAAAATTTTCATTAAAGTTTAGTAGAATTTTACCCAATAACAGAAAAGAATTAAGGAAATAAGAAGTAAAGACAATTAGAAAAGAGGTGATTAGTAATTTTTTGATAAACTGCTATAAATTAGGAAATAATTATCCCCTAATTTATAAAATTGCCTTATTGATTTTTAAGAATATTTTAAAGCAGAATCAATAGAGAGAGTTTCTAGTTTTTCTATTAATTTTTTGTCATAAGAGTTTTTTGATTTTAGAATTTTGACTAATGAATTTAAAATTTTTTTAGATTTTGGGTTTATATCACTTCCCCAACCTTTTAAAATCTCAATTTTCGTAATCAAATTTTTTAAATCATTTTTTAATGGATTAGAATCAATTTTTAAATCTCTAAAAATATTTACCATCTTAAAATCCACATCATACTTTAGCTTTTGCATATCTGAAAATCTTGCATCCACAAGCAAAATTTCACTCTCTTGATAATTACTAGCTGAACTATTTGTCTCATTATTCTCTTTTATAATTTTTTCAGAAGCGATTAATGACAATGCCACTATCAAAATTAAATATATTTTTTTCATTTGGAATCCTCTTTGTTAAATTTAGCGATTATGCTATTTCGGGCAATCACTTTATCGCCCACCTCACTAGAAATTTGAATAGATTTAGGCAGATGTAACTCCAAAAATCCATCCATCAAAATTCCAAATCTAGCCCCTGCATTAAACTCATCTTTATTAAAAAAACTTATATTTCGGCTTAATTGACTCGGCATAAGTTTAATTATAATTTCACCAAATTTAGTATTAGCAAAAATTTCATAAGTTTCATTTAGTTTTTCCGCTTTTCTACTATTTGAGTTTAAAAATAGACCATTTCTTTTTTTTGACTTTTCAATATTCATCTTTATTGGTGACCTCAAAATATGGGTATCCAAAAATGAATGGTTGATTTTGATGATATTGAAATCATTATTTTGTGTGATAGAGTTCACCACTCCATCGATTGGCGAAGTCACCACACTATCCTCAACACTACTAGGCTCTCTCTCTGGATTTCTAAACAAAAACAGATTACAAGCCATAATCAAAAGCAATAGAAAAGCCAAAAAATTAAGCCCCATTATAAAAAACAATACCGAAAGCAAAAAAGCAATTCCAATATATTTCCACCCCTCTTTAGCGATAATTTCAGTCGTTGTGTTCATCTTTTCCTCTCATTATCTCTTTTAAATCTTTCCTCTTTACGAGTCTCGATTCTAAATTATTATCAATCTCATAATCTCTAATAATCTCTCGCACAAGCTCCCCATCAATAGTCTCCTCTTCATACAAAGCTTTCACCATATTTTCAATCGCCCCATTATAAGTTTTCAAAGTTTGTAAAACACTCTTATATCGCTCATTTAACAAATCTTTGACATACATATCAACATCTTTAGCCATCTGCTCACTATAATCTTTTGTGCTACCACCACCTAAAAACATATTATTTTGCTTACTCAAAACCATCAAACCAGCCACATCACTCATACCATAAACTTCCACCATACTTTTGATAACAGAGGTCGCTTGGTCAAGGTCAGAACTAGCCCCAGTGGAAACTTCACCAATAAATATCTCCTCCGCTGCCCGTCCTCCAAGTGCCACATCAATTTGAGCAATAAGTTCGTGATATTGATGCAAAAATTTATTTTCTTCTGGAGTTTGCAGTGCATAACCCAAAGCCCCCAAACCTCGAGGAATAATAGTCAGCTTTTTTAGACGATTTGCCCCTCTTGTAATTTCTGATAACAAAGCATGACCACTCTCGTGATAAGCGACAATTCTCTTTTCATCTTCATTAATTCGACGACTTTTTTTCTCCAACCCTATCAAAGCTCTCTCAATCGCCTCAATAAAATCATTTTGCTCCACCTCTTTTTTGTCTGCCCGACCAGCCAAAAGTGCAGCTTCATTTATGATATTTGCCAAATCCGCTCCTGCAAGTCCCACGGTCATTCTACCAATCTCTTCAATATGCACATCTTTAGCTAATTTAATATCCTTAATATGCACCTTCAAAATCTGAACTCGTCCTCTGAAATCTGGCTTATCAACAAGCACTTGTCTATCAAATCTTCCTGGTCTTAAAAGTGCTGCATCCAAAACTTCTGGTCGATTTGTCGCTGCCAAAACAATAACTGGTAAATTCGTAGCAAATCCATCCATCTCTGCTAAAAGTTGATTTAAAGTTTGCTCCCTCTCATCATTTCCACCCATTCCCCCAGCCGCTCGACTTTTTCCAATCGCATCAATCTCATCAATAAAGATAATTGCGGGAGCATCTTTTTTCGCCGTTTCAAACAAATCTCGCACTCGACTTGCCCCAACACCCACAAACATCTCTATAAAACTAGAGCCATTGACCGACAAAAATGGTACATTTGCTTCACCAGCTACCGCTTTTGCTAGAAGAGTTTTACCAGTTCCGGGAGGTCCTACTAAAAGTACACCTTTTGGAATTTTTGCCCCAAGCTCAATGTATCTATCGGGGTGTTTAAGAAAATCAACAATCTCCTTGACCTCCTCTTTCGCTTCCTCAGCCCCTGCGACATCTTCAAATTTCACATTTGGTTTTTCAGAATTTATAAGCTTATTACTTCTGCCCATTCCAAGCATTCCGCCACCCATATTTTTTTGCATCTTATTAGCTAGAAAAAACCAGATACCAAAAAATATACCAATTGGTAAAAGCCATGAAAATATAAACTCCATCAGCCAAGTATTTTCACTCAAACTTCCATAGGGAATTTTCTTCTCCTCCAAAAGCTCAAGCAATTTTAGATCGCCGTGCACTTTTTTGATTCTATAAACAATGCCACCATTTATAGCTTTTGCCTGAATCGTATTTTGACCGATACCAACATCTGTGATTTGATTATTTTTTATCAACTCTTTAAATTGTGAATACTCAATGGTTTGAATTCTTTTAGACTGATTAGTAAAACTTGAACTATCTCCTTGACCATCTCCAAAAACTGACTTGAAAACCATTATCACAATAACTGAAAATATTGCAAATACCAATAACGGATTTTTATTAAAAAAATTGTTATTATTGTTGTTATCACCTTGACCTTTATTCACTTTGCTCCCTTTTTAATATTAGTGTTCGCCACTCTTTTTTTTCTATCTCATCCAAAATCTCAAATTCACCATAAGCTTTTTTGACTCTATCGCAATATATATCTAATATTCCCGACATTATCAAAACTCCATCAGCTTTTAGAGTTTTTTTCAAATCTTTTTTAATCATAATTAAAATATCTGCAATAATATTTGCAATCACCACATCATATTTTTTCTCTGCTTTATTTGCAGAACCTATCCACGAATTGTTGAAAGTCACCAAATTTTTACTAAAATTTTGTTTTGAACTCTCAACAGCAACTTCATCAGTATCACAAAAATCTACCACTGCTCCAAGTTTTGCAGATGCGATTGCCAAAATCCCACTTCCACTTCCAACATCCAAAACTTTATCTCTATTTTTGACATATTTATCAAGCATCATCAAGCAACTATTTGTGCTTTCGTGATGCCCCGAACCAAATGCTAAAGCAGGATCGATTTGAATATTTATAGCATTAACTTTTTTTTCTTTCCAACTAGGATGAATAAAAAATTTGCCAACCTCTATCGATTTTATCGACTTTTTATAGCTCTCAATCCAATCAATATTTTTTTTAATATTGACCTGTGTACTCACACCACCGCCCAAAGCATCGCTCAATTGCAAAACTGCAAAATCGGTCATCTCCAAATCCTCTTCACTTCTTACGATTATCAAGTCATTTTTCACCTCAACTGCATCACAAAAATTTTCCATCAAAAAATCACTGATAGTTTTGTGAAAATTCAAGGGAGCTTTAATTATTAATTCATAATAGTTTTCTCTCAAATTTTTTACCTTAAATTTTGATTTAAAAAGAGAATATTCTATCCTATTTTTGATTTATATTTGTTTAAAGTAGGCAAATGTAGGAGGTAGTAAGTATAAATTAAAACACCATTTTATTACTTATTAATTTTTTTAAAGTTTTCTTTATTCCATATATGCAATAATGTGTAAAACAAGACAAAAAGGATTTTAGAAATGAGAAAAATTGTTTTACTTTTAGGGATGCTCTCTTTTTTTTTGGAGGCGGGTAATCTTGTGATAGGTAGTGGTAGTACAAAGGGTGTTTATTATCCAACGGCGGTGGGAATTTGTGGTATTTTAAATCAAAATTCACATAAATGTGTAGCAAAATCTACATCAGGTTCAATATATAATATTTTGCATACGGTGCGAACGAAAAAATTAACTTTGGCAATTGCTCAAAGTGATTCAGTTTATTTTGCATATCACAATAAAAAAAAGGCGAAACATTATAAAAAATTAAGAACTATAATGTCTATCTATCCTGAACTTTTAACCTTGATTGTAACTAAAAAAAGCAAATTAGGAAAATTGGCAGATGTTTTAAATGAAAATGTCAAAATCAGTACAGGAAAAATAGGCAGTGGTACAAAATCAAGTGTTGAGCTTTTGGCAAAAGAGGTTTTGGGGATTAAAAACGGTAGAATTCCAACAGGATTATCTGTGGCAATAAAAGATGTTCGCTTATATTTAGAATCAAAAATTGATGGTTTTTTCTACTTTACAGGACACCCAAATAAAAATATTGCTAAAATTTGTGCAGGGAGTAAAGCAAAATTTATCAATTTAAACTCAAAAAAAATTGGGAAAATGGTAAAAAAATATCCCTACTACACTTTTGGTAAAATTACAAAAGGCACTTATAAATGTCTTAAGCGAGATATTTTCAGTTACGGGGTCAAAGCTAATCTAATTGTAAATGCAGATATGAGTGAATATTTAGTCAAAAAAATCACAAAAGCACTTTTGGATAATTTTGAAGAGTTAAAAAAATCTCACCCAGCCCTCAAATATATCACCAAAGAATCACTCACCGAAGGGTTAGGCGCACCAATGCACAAAGGGGCAATAGCTGTTTTTGAAGAAAACGGATTATTGTAATTTTAAGTTCTCTTTTATGAAAATAGAGGAGAATTTAGGGGGTTTTAGTCCCCTAAAAAGTAGCATAAGATTTAATTTCTAATCCTTAATTAGAGAATTCATCTTATATTTCATAATTCTTCCCTCATCATCTGCAAAATAGATATTTCCTTTGCCATCAAATGTGATTCCCTCTTGAGCAAATTCTGGTAATTTTATCTCTTTTACCACTTTTTTAGAATCTATATCATATTGAATTAGGAGATTTTTTTTATCACTCACCATATATAGAAATCCATCAAAATAGCTAAGACCTGCAATATCCACAAAATTATGAGCCAACACAGATTCGATTTTAGCTTTTTTGAATTGCACACCAGATATTTTAAATACAATCGAAGCATCTTTGTTTGGATATTTTTTGTATGATTGATTTGAGATATAAATATTACCATCAATTATTGTAATCCCCTCGATACCATACTCTTTATCTTTTTTGATAACGGTCTTGCCATTATATTTTCTATCTATCTTTACCTCTCTTTTGATTTTGAAACTTTGCATATCTACAACCAAAATTGATTCCTTACCCTCAACGGCAAAAAGAAGATTGCTATTTTTATCATCACAAGCCACACCCTCTAAATCATATTTTCCCAATTTTTTTTCTCGTAAAATTTTGCCATCCAAAGCTATCTCATAAATTTTTCCCTCATCATTTGCTACAAATATTGTATCGCTATTTTTGCAATAGCACAACCCCGAAGCCTCTGGTATTTTTGCTATCATTTCATCTTTCATACATCCCATAAAAATCCCTAAAAGTAAAATCAAAAATCTTTTCATAATATAAAACCTTTTAAAAAAGATTATATCAAAAAATTACAAAAAATCATCAATGGTTAGATAGCGTTTTGGGGACTTTAGGCAAATAATATTTTTCATCTTTGAAATTTCTTTTAATAGTTGTATGTAATAATAGCAGATTTATTAATTTTTTGTTATAATAGTTAGAATTACCTATTTTAAGGATAACAAATGGCAGATTTTTATATTGCGATTGAAAAGGTGCTAAGGCATGAAGGTGGTTATGTCAATGACCCAAGTGATAGTGGTGGTGAAACTAATTGGGGTATTAGCAAACGGGCTCATCGAAATGTAGATATTCGGAATCTCACTCGTGAGGGAGCTATGGAGATTTATAAGGAGTATTATTGGGATAGAGTCAAGGGTGATTTGATAGAGTCGCAGGAGATTGCTGAGTCAATTTTTGATTTTGGTGTGAATGCGGGGATTCGGACGAGTAGCAAGATGGCTCAACTGGTTCTGGATGTTCAGGCTGATGGTTCGATAGGTCCGAAGACGGTAGAGGCTTTAAATGAGTTTAATAAAGATTTGTTTATGTCCACATTTGTGTTGGCGAAGATTGCTAGATATACATATCTTTGTGAGAGAAGTCCAAAAAATAGAAAATACTTTTTTGGTTGGGTAAGGAGAGCATTATCATGAGTTTTTTAAGTAAATTTGCAACAGCGGCAGGAGCAGGAGTGATAGAGGCAGTTGGTAATGCAATCGACAAAAATTTTACCACAGATGAAGAAAAAATCGAGATGGAAAATGAGATTGCTAAAGCTAGTATGAATTATGAAATTGAGATGAAAAAATTAAGCATTAGAGAGTATGAGGTGGCAAGTCGTGAAAATATTGCGATAGACCAAGAGACTACAAAAAGATGGGTGAGTGATAATAATTCATCTTTTATTCAGAGAATGGTTCGTCCACTTTCACTTATTTTTCTAATAATAGTTTATTCAATAATGGCTTTTTCAGCAACTGCACTTGAGATTCAACCAATATATGCTGAAGGTTATCAAAATCTTTTAATGGTAGTAGTAGCTGCATATTTTGGTGCAAGAACAATTGAAAAAGTTCAAGGAAAAAGTAATTGGCAAAAACACAATAGTAATTCAACAATCTAAATTAAATAGTATTATAAAGGTGAGACTTATCTTACCTTTTACTCTGTTTTTTTTAAAATTTTTGCTACTTTATATCAAAAAGGAGAAAGATGTCAGAGTTAACTAGAAAAAAAAGTATTATGATGTTGGAAACAACAGGAGTAGTATTTATCACTATTTTGATTTTGCTTGATTATTTGTCTATTTCTCAAGTAATTAGTACATTTTTGATTTTTATGATTTTGTTAGAGGTTGTGAGAATGATAAAAGAGTTTATTGTAACTTCGACGATTAAACTTTCTGTGGTGATTGATAGTTTCATAATGTTTTTTATTCGAGATGTCGTATTAATTGTATCAAATGATAAATATAGTTTTAATGACCAAGTGATGAAGGTTGGATTTTTTCTTGCTTTAATATTTGTATTTTTTATCTTTAGAATAATGTCTTTACGATATAGCCCAAATGATAAAAATTGCAAAACTTGCCCAGCTATAACACATCATTCAAACAAGAAACATAAAACATTTGTATAATTTCCGTTTGGGGTTGTTAAACCTATAGCCTCAAAGGATTTTCTAGTGAAGGATTATTCTGAAAATATTATTTCTATTTTTGAGTTTTATAACTCTTGTATTTGGATTAAATGAGACAAAGAAATTTAAGATAAATAAAACTAAATTTGCAAAACTTGAGGTGATAAATAGTTCATTGTATGTTATTTTTGATATGGCGATGAAGCAAAAAATTACAGATTTAGATAGAGATATTGTGATTCTTACAAGTGGCAAGGAGTTTGAACTTTTTGTACTCAAAGATTATAATTTTGATGGATTTACTGATATTGGAATTTTGGTAGATATTGGTGTGAGAGATATAAATCTTTTTCGTGATTATTATCTGTTTTCAGCAAAAAAAAAGAGATATGTAAAATCTATTTCAAATATCTCAAATCTAAGAATCAGTCGTAAAAATCGGGAATTAATAGGTTCACAAAAATCAATAGAATCCTATATCTCTACGATATATAAAATTTCAAATCAAATCCCCTACATCTCAATGAAAAAAGAGAGTTTTATGCAAAGTGGGATAGAGAGGATAAGAATTTTTAATAAAAAGGGAATTTTGCAAAAAAGCATAATAACTCCTAAATTTACTAAAATCAAAAGTAAAAAATCCTATTTTTATCTCACCCCAAATGGAAATGCAACAAAAAGATATATAATTAGAAATGATAAAATAAAATTATTAGATATTGATATAAAAAATAAAATGATATTTATAAAGTTCAAAGGTAAAAAAATATTTAAAAGATGGATAAAGATAGAAACTATCCAATAGTTACCAAAATAATACTAAAAAATAATCTTTTATTTTGCTAAATTTTCAGCCATCTCAAGCAAACTATCTTTAATCATATATTTCTGAGAATTTATATAGTCAATACTCACAAAATCAAATTTTGAATTTTTATATACAACCACCAAATCTATATCTTGACCAGTTATTAATTTGTCCATTGCATTTTTTACAAATTCCGTTGCCATCATTCTATCAAAAACTGTAGGATTTCCTCCTCTTTGAATATGTCCTAAGATTGTGGCTCTTGTCTCTATTTTTATCTCATTTTCTAGCCATTTAACTACCATTTTGGTTCTTTTTGACCCCTCAGCCACAACAGCTACAATATATCTACGACCATTTTTGAGTTGTTTTTTTAATTTTTTGCCAAGAGAATCTAAATCATATTCCAGCTCTGGGATGATACAGATTTCAGCTCCAGATGTGATAGCTGAAACCAAAGCCAAATAACCACAATCTCTCCCCATAGTTTCAACAACACAAGCCCTTTTAAATGATGCGGAAGTATCTCGTACCTCATCGATAGATTTTCTGATAATATTTAAAGCAGTATCAACTCCCAAACAATAATCTGTACCAAAAATATCATTATCAATAGTGGAGGGAATACCGACAAAATCAATCTTGAAATCTTTGTAAAACTGCTCAAATGCCCGAAATGAGCCATCGCCTCCCAAAACTATTACTTTATCTATATCATTGTTTTTTAAATTTTCATAAGCTTGTTTTCTATACTTATGTTTGAAAAATCGCTTTGAGCGAGAGGAGCGAATCATAGTACCGCCGTCGTGTATAATTCCTGAAACATCTTCGTAAATAGCAGGTTCAATTGAATTATCAATTAATCCCTCTAATCCATCATAGATAAAATAGGGTTGAATTTTTTTTTCATAAGCATAATCTACAAATTTTTTGATTGCAGGATTCATACCTGCACAATCTCCGCCTGAACAAATAATAGCTATAGGCAAAATTTATCTCCTTAAAGTTAATTCTTTATTGAAATATTAACAAAAATTTTCTGTAAATTAGATTAGTAAATTGATAATTGATTAATGATAGGTTTAAAAAAAGAAAGAAATAATATTTTTTCATAATTTAAACATTTTCTAAGCTTATATTTTGTATAATCCTGACTCAACACAACGGAGGGTCCATAGCTCAGTTGGTTAGAGCACTCGGCTCATAACCGAGTGGTCCCAGGTTCGAGTCCTGGTGGACCCACCATATTGTAGCCTCCTTTAAAGTATATAAAAAAGATTAAAACATTTTTGCCTCCTTTGTTTTATAATAAAATTATATATTCATACAATACATTTTTTGGATAGTTTTGTGCTATCCAAATCTAATAACTTTACATCAAATATAATTTTATTTTTTTACAAACGTGGTGAGAAAAAAGCTGATTTATCGGCTTGATTCCCATCTTATTGAATTCATATTTCTTATATTACAAATTAATTCATAAAACTAAGCTCTTCATCTGAAATTTCTTTGAAAAAATCTGTCCCACATTTTAAGTCTCTTAAATATCTCATCGCTTTTTTCACATTTTTTTTGGTAATTATGCTACCATGTTGAGGAAAAATATTATTTACTTCTTTGTCTTTAAAATTAATTAAAAAATTTCGTGAAGCTTTATTTGATGCGATATAATCGGTATGGAAAAAATCCATAGATTCAATATGCTCATCAAAATCTCCTTTTACAATCAAATCCCATTCCATAGCTATAGCTGCCCAAATATCACCCGAAAAAAGTGTTTTTAATGTTCTATGATATATTGTAACTGCCCCTGGAGAGTGCATAAATGGTGAGGGGATAAAATCTAAGATTTCACCAGATTTAAATGTTAATGATGGATTTCGTTGAGTATTAAAGTATTTATAATCTCCCACCCCGTAATGTTTTATCAATACATTAATATTTGGAGAAGTTATGACCTCGATATTTGGATTTAATTTAAGCCAATCAACCATTCCTGAACTTACATCTGGGTCTTGATGATTGATAAAAAGTCTGTTGATATTTCTAATTGGCATAATTTGTCTAATTCGAGATAAAGTCGATTTAAAATCATCTCTGCTCCCACAATCTACCACCATCCCCTCATCACCATCTTTGATTAAATAAATATTGTTTCTAAGTACCGCTTCACTATCTGTTCCAATCCAATAAACAGAATGATTTCCTTTTTGCAAAAGCAAGACCGCATCTGTTTTTAGATTATATTCCCTATTCCCTAATTTCATATTAAACCTCCTTAGTTATATAATGTATAGAGTCGATTTTCCTCAAATCCAACTCTATCTACTAAAACATCTCCTATAAGTTTTAGCTCCTCTTCAAACTCTTTTTTTTGCTTTATAAAAACTTCATATTCTGAAAATTTATCTATAAATCTTAAAGCAATATCTACAATTTCACCCATATCTCTATCTGCACCATTTAAAAATGATAATTTAGCTTTATCCTCTTTATAAATATTTTTAAGATATGAATATAGTTGAGAGTTTTCAAAATCTATGTGCATAGATAATACCACTTTTAACTCATCTAATAGATTTTGAATCTCTGTAAAATTTGCATTTTTTTTAAGAAGATTTAATATATCTCCATAGATTGCAAAAAGTTGCTGATGGTCTTTTTTTAATAATTTAATTAAAAGTGGATTATAGTTTCTAGCCAACATCTCAATACCTTTATTTTAGGAATATCTTTTTTTTATTGATATGAATTCATCAAAATTATTGATAAACATATCTAAAAGTGCAGGGTCAAATTTTGAACCTCGCTCTCTTTTCATAACATCCAAAGCTTCACTTGAAGATAAAAGAGTTTCACTATAAGACCTCTTAGTTGTAAGCTCATCAAAATAATCAATAATTGAGGCGATTCTAGCATAAATTGATATTTCATACTCTTTAATTCCTCGTGGATAACCATTACCATCCCAATCTTCATGATGCATATATGTTATCTCTTTTGCCATTTTAATAAGTGCTGTCTCTTTTAAATCTTTTAAAATTTCAACACCAAGTTCTGGATGCTTTCTAATCTCTCCATAAGATTTTTTAATCAAAATATCTTTAGGAATTCGTAAAAAACCTATATCATAAATAGACATAGAATAATAGATATTCTCTATATCTTTAGAGTTCAAGCCTTGAAGTTTTGCTAAATATTTAGCATATTCCCCTAATCGCTTAGAAGCATTACTATCTTTTGTTTCATCTTCATGGGAAAGATTTCCTAGCTTGAAGAGTAACTGTTTTTGTGAGCTATCCACAATTTCCAAAATCTCTTTTAATTCAGAAAAGTTTTTTGAACCACTTGCATCATCACTTTTATATGAAGTTTTAATACCTGTTAAAATATCTGCAAATTTTTTCATCTTTAAGTGAGTAAAGGTTCTTAATTTTAACTCCTCTGGATTGTATGGCTTAGAGATAAAATCATTTGCACCCAATTTATAGGTAGTTTTTTTCTCCTCCTCTTTTGAAGTAACCACAATTACAGGAATTGAGCTTAATTTTTCATCTGATTTTAATGATTTTAAAGTTTCAAATCCATTCATTTTTGGCATCATTAAATCGAGTAAAATTACATCTACATAGATGTTTTTCAAAAGATCTAAAGCTTCCTCTCCATTTTCAGCTCTATAAACTGTTACATTTTCTATCTCTTCAAAAATCGCAGAAGCTAATTCTTGATTAAATCCATCATCCTCTACACTAAGTATGGATACATTTCCAAAGCTTTCCCAGTCTATCAATTTGATACCTTTTTAATTAATTTATCTTTTATTTGTATGAATTTTTTGAAATTTTTTAAAAAAACATTTAGTAAAATAGGGTCAAAAGTTATTCCAGATTCACTTTTCATAGATGAATAAACCTCTTTATCTGATAAAACTTTTTTTTCTCTATAATCTCGAGGAGTTGTAAGTGCATTGAAATGTACACAAACTGTGACAATTCTAGCATAGATAGAAATTTCATCTCCCTTTAATCCCTTTGGATAACCACTTCCATCCCAGTTTTCACTATATTGTGATATTATCGGTTTTGCAATTCTCACCAAATCAGTCTCCTCTAGTCCTGATAAAAATTTGCTTCCATATCCAATATGTTTTTGCATCTCTGCCCTCTCACGAGCATTATATTGACCTTTTTTTGTTCTTATCTCGTTTGGTAAAGCAAAAAAACCTATATTATGAAGCGCAGATGAGTAGTAAATATCTTCCTGTTTATCAGCAGAAAGCCCACACATTTGAGATAAATATTTTGTATAAATTGCAATTTTTTCCACTTTATGACTTGATTTATCTGTCATCTGCTTTTCACTAAAAAGAGCAATTCTCAAAAGTAATTTCCGTTGAGTTTCCTCAATCTTACTCATCTTTGCTCTCAACTGTTGAGTTTTTATAGCCACCTGCTCCTCTAATTTTTGAGAATATTTTCGCAGTTTTACTTGATTATAAACTCTAACCTTTAGCTCCATCGTATCATAAGGCTTTGGCAAAAAATCATTTGCCCCATACTCCAGAGCTTTTGTTTTATCGTGCTTGTCAGAAGTTATCACGATTACGGGGACTGATGTAAATTTCTCCATCTTTCTCATATCTTTTACTATCTCAAGTCCATTTTTTTTTGGCATATGCACATCTAGTAAAATCACATCAAGAGGATATTTCAAAATCTTTTCATAAGCTTCCTGCCCATCTTGAGCTTCAAGAATTTCAAAATTTTCATACTCTATAAACATAGATACTAAAAATTCTCTATTAAATATATCATCCTCTGCGATTAATATTTTTATATTATCAAATTCATTCCAATTCAAAATTTCACCCTTTTCCAATTAGCTAGTCGTTAAAAAAAGATTTATATATTTCAAAAGATGCTCTTTAGGGTCAATTATCAACATAAAATTACCATCTTCTGCTAATTTTTGTAAATCCCCTGCTTCATCAGACAACTCTTTTAGACCAATATTTGCAAGAACCCCTTTTAGGGCATGAAAATCTTCAATAAGCTCTTTTATATCTTTATTTGCAAAGTTTGTAACAACTCTATCTCTATATTCTGTGACACTCATCACCGCTTTGCCAAAAAGTTTATTTGCAATAGCATCATTAAAATTACTTTTAAGATGAGACAATGCAATCTCTCTTAGCTCCTCTGAAGTGGACTCTTGCTTAGCTTCTGGAGTTTCTGAGTTAATTGCAGGTGCAAAAGATTGAGAAGATGTTATTTCTGTATCATCATATCTCTTAAAATCACCATTTATTATTTTTATCAATTTCGTTTCAATATCTTTTTTATCAAGGGGTTTTTCGATAAAATCATTCATACCAGCATCTTCTGCTGCCATCTTATCCTCTTTATAAACATTTGCACTCATACAAATAATCGGCAAATCTTTATTAAATGTTCTAATTTTTTCCGTCGCCTCTAATCCATCCATCACAGGCATTCTCATATCCATCAAAACAACATCATACTCATTTTGTTGGACTTTTTCTACTGCCATCGCTCCATGAATTGCAGTGTCACACGATATAGAAAAGAAATTATCCAACATCTCTTTTTCATATTCACGATTAAGCTCCACATCCTCCACAATCAAAACTCGAAGGTCACTATAACTAACCTCCTCCTCTGTATTAAAAAATTCAGACTCAAAAATCTCTTCAGTCTCTTTAATGAATCGCTGATGGGTAATTGGTTTATTTATAACTTTATCAAACTCAGCCAAAGATTCGTCATTATCTTTTCCAGCAAGAGCTACCAATTTTATATCTTTATTTACCGCTTTTAGAGTTCCTGCTATATAATTTGTATATTTGTTAAATATATCTAAATCAAAAATTCCAATATCATAAAATCTTCCACTTACAACCATCTGCACAAGTGACGAAGTTAAATCACCCGTAGTTATATCATGATTTAAAAAATTTGCCCCTAAGTGCATAAACTCTTTAGAAAGTCTATTGACAAACTCATCTCTATGGGAAAACATCATAATATTTACCCCTTTCAAAGATGCCCCAATCTCCTTTTTCTCACCTCTTTGTACTATAATAGAAACTTTAAAACTACTTCCAATCCCCTCTCGTGAAGTAACAGTAATCTCACCATCCATCATTCCAGCTAATTGTTGAGATATAAAAAGTCCCAGCCCTGTTCCTTGAGTTTTATCGGTCGATTGAAATGGGTCAAATAGAGTTGATTCCACCTCTTTAGGCACACCATTACCCGTATCATCAACATTCACAACAATTCTCAATTTATTATTATCCAATTCATCTAATGCACTCACATAATATCGAATCGAACCTTTACTTGTAAATTTCGCTGCATTTGATAAAAGATTTACAAAAATCTGTTTTACCCGTTTATCATCTGCCATAATTGTATAATCAAGCAGTGGAATATCTACAAAAAAGTCAACATCTTTATTAATTTTTGAGGTGATTAAAGTTGCACAATCATTTAAAATATCATCCAAATCTACCTCTCGTGGGCTAAGCTCAATTCTATTATCTTCTAATTTAGCAACATCTAAAAGGTCAGTAATTAATGAAAGAAGATGGTTAGAACTTTGAATTATACTATCAAGGTATCGTTTTTGTTTATTATTTAAAGCTGTATCATCCAAAAGCTCACTATATCCCAAAATCGCAGTCAATGGAGTTCGCAACTCATGAGAAACTGATGCAATAAATCGTTTTTCATTAACTAGAGAATCCTCCAGCTCATCATTTACTTTTGAGAGAAGATGGGAGAGAGTTAATTTATCCTCATTTGCCTTCACATATTTTTGATATGTTTTATCATTATCCTCTTGAATGTGTGTAAGTTCTCGAAGTATTACATCTTTGTTTTTAAATGTAGGCAATGATGCAATAATTGATTTTATTTTTTCTGTTTTTGTCATACTTATTTTTGTCATAAGTTACTCCTTCTCTCTCAAAAGTGCAGTCACAAATGTTTCGTTGTGAAAACCATAACCACCAGGAAATGCTCCAATTTCACCATAAGCAAAAAATCCTACAAGTGGCGCACCTATCGCTTTATAAGCAGCTGTTACCTCATCTATGGTAAAATTTCCTAAAACTTGTTTTCTGGAGCAACATGGAAAAACCAAAGCTAATTCTGGTTTGAAATCATTTGCATCTTTTTTAGCCTGTATGATACTTTCCGTAACATGGTCTATTATAACCTTACCTCTAGGAGCGGAGATTCTTACTCTTGATTTAAGTTCAACATGCCCACCAAATATCAATGCTCCAGCCTTGTCATCAATCCCCAAAACCGCACGATAAACGACCTGTTTATTTTTCATAATTACCTCAAGTGGATACTCAATTCCCGTTTGGGGCATATCTGCACTTGTGATATGAAGATAACTTTTATAAAAATCAACTGCAGGTTTGCCATCTATCTCATATACAATATTTTTATGAGCTTTTGTTACAATTCGCTCTCGACCAATCCCTGCCCAGCCAAAAGCTCTTGAGCCAACAATCTCTATTTTTTCTCTATCTATTGCCAAAGCAATGACACCATGGCTAGAAAAATTCTCTTTTGAAAATACAAATGTATCTTTTAGTATCATATCATCTCCAGCTAATCCACCAAAAGCATACTCAACTCCAGCTTTTACAATTCCTTGAGTATATGCATCGTTATCAAATAAAAGTCCAGAAGTGGCAGTTATGATTGCGGGGTCTTTGAATTTACTTTTTGACCATTTTGCAACCTCTTGACCCATCTCAAATGCATCTCTATCCTCTGTTTGAAACAGTTTAATTCCTACGGCTTTTGGATTAACCTCTAAAAGTAGGCAAATAATACTCTCATCTTTGCTATTGACTCCAAACTCTTCATTTGCAAAAATCTCACCAACAGTAGTAGCCCCAAAAATCATAAATGGATAACCACTTAGTTCCGCTACAAGTTTTCTAATATTATGAGAAACTGAAGCATAAACAAATGCCATAGTGGGCTTAAAACCCTCTTTTCTTTTTTTGTTTATTTGAATCAATAACTCTTTAATTGAATAGGAATGAACCATCACACTTTTCATATTTACCCCTTTTTATTTTTTTCTTGTTTTTTCATCTCTCTTCTGACTAAACCTTCTCTAGTTATAATAAACTCATTGTAATTATTTAAAAACACTTTTATTATATTTGGTTTAAATCGCCGACCACTATTTGTTTTTAAAATTGTTTTAGTTTCATTTGCCGTAAATTTATTTTTATATCTATATTTTCGAGAGGATAAAAGAGCATCAAAAGTCTCTGCAATTGCCACAATTGTAGCATATTGGCTAATTTGATTATCTTTTAATTTATTGGGATAGCCACTACCATCATAGTTTTCTTTATATTGAGTCAATACAGAATCTACAACTTTTAAAAATTCTGTTTGTGCTACATCTTTTAGAAGTTTGCTCCCAGATAGGATAAATTTTTCCACCATCCGCCTATCTCTTTGCATTAAACGCTCATTTTGATTGGCTATTTCATCAGGAAGTGCTAAAAGTCCCCAATTTCTTATCATCGCCGCATAAAAAATATTATCAGCTTCCTCTTTACTTAATCCAAGTCTTAAAGCAAACTGTTTAGAAATAACTGCTACTCTTTTGTTATTCCCAAAATTCTTTTTGAAATCTACAATTTGACCCATTCTGTAAAAAAGTTTTTTTTGAATACTTTCTAAATCTGCCATACTTTGTAATAATTGCTTATTTTTCAGCGCAATCTCTTTCTCCATACTTTGATTTAAATTATAAAATTTTTCTCGATATTTTGATTTTTTGAGATGAGTAAAAACTCTCGATTTAAGCTCCACTGGATTGTATGGCTTAGATACAAAATCATCAGCCCCCAGCTCATAAGATTTCTCCATCTCAACCTCTTCACCAGTCACCACGACAACAGGAATAAAATTATATTTAAGCTGTTTTCTCGTAGCTTTGAGTGTATCAAAACCATTTAAGATAGGCATGTGAATATCCAATATCATCATACTTATATCTTCTTGTTGCAAAATTTTTAAAGCCTCTTGCCCATTATAAGCACGAAAAATATTAATTGAACTAATCTCTTGAAATATAGTAGTAGCAAGTTCCATATTAAAAGGATCATCTTCGACAATTAATAGATTTATATCTCCTAAACCTTCCCATTTCATCTAAAATATCCTCTTGATAAAAATTAATTCGTATTATATAATCTTTTTAGTTAAAATCAACTTTTACAAAAAAACCGATAAATTAATTTAAGAAAAATATTTTTTTAAGCTACTATTCAGATTCTAACCCCTTTTTTCAAATAAACTCCAGCAAATTCTCCACACAAAGCCCCATCGCCGTTGACTCATAACCCACAACTTTTTTGATATATCTCTGGCAAAAACCCTCCACCATACAAGCCCCAGCCTTTCCTCGCCACTCATCAGTTTTCAAATAATCTTCAAGCTCCACCTCATCAAATTTTTCAAACAGATAATCCGTCACCGCCAAATTCAAAAACTCTTTCTCCTTAGATTTATAAATCATACAAGTTATAATCGAAACTTTATTTCCACTTTGAAGTTCCAAAATTTTCCTCGCATCATCTTTATCTTTTGCCTTTCTCAAAATTTCACCATTTGCCGTAACTACCGTATCTGCCACCAAAATTGGAATCTCCAGCCCTAGTCCCCTCACCGCGGTTTCAAGTTTTCCTTTTGTGGCATAATATACGAAATCTTTAGGAATTTTATAGGGCAAACTATCCTCATCAAAATCTACCCCATTTTGGATAAACTCAATACCTGCCCCTTTTAAAATCTCAGCTCTTGTGGTAGAATTTGAAGCTAAAATTAACATCTATATCCTCTCAATTAAATTTACACGAATATCTTTACTAATAATATCGCTCTCAATTATCTCAACCTCTATCTTTTCAAACAGATTCAAATTTCGATGAGCTATTACAAAAACTCTTGCCGAATAACAATCCTCATCTTCAAGCACTGCCATTGGAGTTTTATGCAAATCCACCACCGTTGCCATCACTTTTTTACCAATATTCTCTTTAGCCCACCTTGCAAATTTTCTATCTTTAAAATCCCACTCAACTCTTGCAGATTCCCGCTCTAATTTACTGATTTTATCACAAATTTGTGAAATATTTTTAAGTTGATATTTTAATCTATTCTCATCATTTTTAAGTTTTAATTTAAGTAATCGATGCAAAACTAAATCACTATATCTCCGAATTGGAGAGGTGAAATGGGTGTAATCTTTAAATCCCAAACCAAAATGTCCAATATTTTCGCTACTATATTTTGCACTTTGTTGAGCTCTTATAATTAGTCTGTCACAATGGGACTCAAATCCCCTCACCGATGATTCCTTTTGCAACTCATTAAATAGTGGATAGAGAGATTTATGCTCTTTTTGAGTTACTACCCCGACATCTGCTAAATTTGATAAAAGTTGATTGATTTTTGACTCTCTTGGTTCAGCGTGAACTCTATAAATCCCATTATCTAATATCTTAGCAGCTGCTTGATTTGCTAACAACATACAATCCTCTATCAAATGGTGGCTTGGGGTCTCTTTTTCTATATTTAAACCAATTAAATTATGATTTTTGTCAAGCTCCATTCTCACATCATCACTACTCAAATCAAAACTTTTTTTAAGTCGCCGTGACCGCACAATATTCATATCTTTTTGTAAAGGTTGTAAAAATTTCAAAATCTGCTTATCTATTTGAGAACTTGCTTTTTTATCTTCCAAAATTTTATCAACTTCATCGTAATTAAATCGTCGCTTTGAGTTTATGATAGCTTCACCCAGTTTTTCATCAATTACATTCATATTTTCATCAAAAAATATTTGAAATACAAAAGCTAATCTATCCACATTTGGTTTTAGTGAGCAAATATTTTCACTCAAATTTCGTGGCAACATCGGGATAGATTTATGAGGAAGATAGATGGAAAATCCACGATTATAAGCCTCTTTGTCAATCGCCCCTAACGGAAATACATACTCACTCACATCTGCAATTGCCACATATAAAATCTTTTCATTTTTTTCATAGTATATTGCATCATCAAAATCTTTAGCGGTGAGGGGGTCGATGGTGCAGAAGTCATAAGCTCGTAAATCGATTCGCTCCTCATACATATCTCCATCTATATAATCGCCAAAACTATAAGCCTCACTTTTTGCAGCTTTGCTAAATTCATCACTTTTGTCATACATTGCCAATGATATTTTCTCATCGGTTTTGGGGTCTTTAAGCACACCAATAACCTCTATAATTTTTGATTCCATCGTGTCAAGTTTGAGAATCGTTTGAGGTGGAAGTTTTTTTAGAGATTTTTGCGACTCTCTTAGATGTACGATATTTTGAGTTTTAATATCAATCCCTATAATCCCAGAGCTATTTTTTTGAGTATAAACCACTTGGATTGTAATATCTTTGTGAAGTATTAGCTCAACCTTGGCTTTGGGGCGACCACGACTTTTAGTCTGACTTGCCAACACAATATCACCACTTTGGGCATTTTTTAAATCATTCTCCTCTATAAGCAAATCCCGATTGTTGCTGTTAAACTGCTCCAAAAATCCAAAGCCAGTTTTGGTCACATCCACCGTCCCTAGTCGAAATTGTGAATTTAAAATATATTTCTCATCATCACTTTTTAAAGCTTTGATTTTTTTTAATTTTGTAATAATCTCAAATTCATCACTCTTCAAACTCTTCTTCTCCACACCCACTAGTAAATTTAATATAAACTCTTTCAAATTATCCCTTTTTTTCTATTATTGCAATTAATTTTAGACTATTTTCGATAGATTTTTCAAGAAAAAAAGTCAATTCATTTTTATCATTTATTGTTTTCAAATAATCATCTCTATGCTCATTTTTAATTAATGGCGGAATAATATTATTTTGTATTGCTTGATATGCCATCAATAATCTACCCACTCGACCATTTCCATCTGCAAAAGGATGAATTTTTTCAAATGCTATGTGGAATTCCGATATATCCAACAGGTTCATACTGTTACTATCAAATGTATAAAGCAAATTTTCAATATCATTAGAGATTTTATTTGGAGCAGATAGTTTTATATCAACACCCTTTATATATCTTTCATCAAGCCGATATGCACCGATAGGAGTAGAAACAAAAAAAGGTGAAATTTGCAAAGCATCTTCAAACATAATAGTATGAATGTCTTTGATAAAACTACTATTTATAATATTCTCTTTATTCATCGCCTCACGAATTATTACATCATAAGCTTTAGCAAATCCCAATATGACAAGTTGTTCTCCAATGGGTCTATTTTTTGCAGTATTCCCATTTTCTAATAACTCTTTTGTCTCCCCATAAGAGAGAGTAGTCCCCTCCATCGCATTTGAATGATGAGTAATTGATACCCTCAATTGCCTAAAAAGTGATTCTCTTTGCTTTAGTGATAATTCATTTAATTTTTGCATGTTAATCAGCCTTTTTCTTTTCTGCTTAGGAATAGGAATTAAATAAGATATGCTATTATTTGTCATAAAAATTGGATGTTATTTAATTTCTAATTCTCTCAACAGTATAACCTATATCTTCTAAAATCTTTTTTAAAATCTTAAATAAATATTATTGGCAAAGAAAATTAAATTTTTTTGAAAAAATAGTTTCAGTATAAAAAGTTAAATTTAAAATTATAAAATATATTTGCTACCAAATGTTACAATTTTAACCATATTTTTCATATCTATCTTATTTCTCTAGTAAAAAAAATATCTCAATATATAATTTATAAGACAATAATAAGCTTTATGAGAAAATTACAAAATCAAATTATATATAAGCTAAAAGCTTAAAAAAATTAAGAAAGGCGGTATTATTATGTTTAAATCAATATTTATATCTATTGTAGCAATTTTGCTACTTGTCACTGGATGTAGTTTTAAGGGTTATAATTTTGGGTTAAATCAACCTAGTTTTAATAAAACTTATGCAGATAATTTAACACAGGTTTCATTTCAAAGAGTTCCAAGGTGGGATAAGCAGAATTTTCATAAATCTTATGAAATTTTTAAAAAAAGTTGTAAAGGAGATATTGATGAAAATTTTGAAGAGGCTTGTGAAGAGATAGACAATTACCGAATCTCTGATTCTCAAAAATTCTTTGAAACCAATTTTGTCCCCTACATCATAAATAATGACAATGGCACAGAAAAGGGGAGAATTACAGGCTATTATGAATCACGAGCCTTTGGAAGTGTATCACAAACCAAAAGATTTAAATATCCAATCTATGCAACCCCTCAAACCCAATATTCCAAAACACTAAGCCGACGAAATATCAACAAAAAAGTCATCAACTCAAAAATTATCTGCTATGTAGATAATCGTTACGACCGTTACCAACTCCATCTCCAAGGCTCAGGAACAATATATATGTATAGCGGAGGAGTCGTAAAATTGGGCTATGACAACAATAACGGTATGGCTTTTAATGGTGGAATCACCGAAGATTTAAAACTCAAAGTGATAAAAAAATATGGTATCTACGACAGAACAAATGCAGAAAAATTTGCTAGAAACTTCCCCTCTCAAGCGGATAAAGTCTATAACCAGTACAGCCGTTATATTTTTTTCAAAGAGCAACATCGCCATAACTCCATCGGCAGTGCAGGGGTCGAACTCACTCCAGAATTCTCCATCGCTATCGACCAAAGATATATCCCATTGGGTGCTCCTGTGATGCTTTACACCTACAATGACGGAATGGATAAATATATAAATAGGATGATGTTTGCCCACGATACAGGAAATGCCATCAAAGGTCATGTCCGTGCAGATGTCTATTATGGTTCAGGAGTTTCCGCTAAAGATATGGCTATGGGGATGAATAATAGGGGAAATATGATAATTTTGATGCCCCTTAAAATGCACAAAGCAATTGAGCGAGTTCAGACTAAAGATGATTATTTGGCATTAAATGAGATTCAGAAAAAACCTATTCAAAATATAGAGGAGAATGAGCTGGTTTTTGAAGAGGTACACTCACTGCAAGAGGAGGAGATGGTAGTTGAGGAGTTGTTGCTAAAGGATATTGTTGAGGAGGAGGAGAGTATCGAAAATGATAATAGTTCAATCTATGATTTGCCAAATCTCAAGCCCGAATTTTAAATTAATATACTAGATATTGGGGGTTACTGCCCCCAAACCGATGAAACTAATTCTGATTTTTAGAAGTAAATAATCGTTTCTCATAAAGATAATTTAAAACAATTACAAAAGCCAATAAATCTTTTTCAAGTTCACTATTATGAGATATTTTTTTTAACTTTTTATCTTTATACTCAAAAGTCAATGTTTTTTTGCCTTGACGAATAATTGCCACTTGATTTTTGACCCTCAACGCATAAGTTTTATAAAACTGCATAAGTGAAATATCATTTTTTTTATCATCAAAAATCGATTTTCCCAAAATTGGGTATTTCAAATCCAATCCTATCAAATCAAGGGCTGTTGCCAAAATATCAGGGTGGGTCGTAAGTTTTTGAACATCAAGAGGCTTTACATCACCCAAAATCAGAGCAGGAATCCGAAATTTATCCACAGGCAAATAATCATCTCCAAAAACTCGCACATTATGGTCTGCAACAATCACAAAAATCGTATCTTTATAATAGTTTGCTTTTTTGGCTTTTTTAATCAATTGACCTATCGTAAAATCTGCATATTTTACCGCATTTTTGACACTTTTTGCCTTGACTCCTTGAATCAACTCTATCTTATCTTGAGGAAAATCAAATGGAGGGTGGTTAGATGTTGAAAAAATAACAGATGCAAATTTTTGATTTTTTTTATAAAGTGAACTAAAATGTTGATGAGCTTTCTCTACTAAATCCCCATCACTCACCCCCCAAGTCCCCACAAATTCTGGATTTTCAAAACTTGACTGGTCTATTATCTCATCAAATCCATTTCCAGAAAACCAACTTTTCATATTGTCAAATCGACTCTCACCACCATAAATAAACATTGTATGATAACCGTGAGGTTTTAAAAGTGAAGCGATTGTGAAAAAATCTTGTTGTGATTTATCTCTTTTGACCACCCCCTCACCAGGGACTGAAAAAATTCCTGAAACCATTCCAGAGATTCCCTTTACACTTCTTGTGCCGTTTGAATAGAGATTTTGAAATAAAATTCCCTCTTTGCTAAGTCTATTGAGATTTGGTGTAATCCCACTCTCCCCACCGATAACCTCTACAAATTGAGCCCCCATACTCTCTTGCAAAAAGATAACTAAATTCTTCGGTTGGGGGACTTTGAAATGGGTTTTTTCTACCCTAAAAAATGGAAAATTATCATCCAGTGACTCAATATTTAACCTCTTTTCCACTCGTCCTATCGCCTCTTTTATCTCCATCTTTCCATATTTATCGATGTCTGTCCCATATTTTTGATTTGAATAGATTGCCGAGATGATGCTATGAATTGAATTTTTTGTAATTTCATTGACTATCCGACTATTTGAGTACAAAGCGTCACTAATATTTGCTGGGCGGTGTCCAAAAGATGAACGAATTCCCACAAACAAAATAATAAATAGTGGGATGAAAAGCATAGCTCGTTTTAGATAATTAATCTCCAAAATCTCAATCCACGCTTTTTTTGAAAATTTTAGAAATAGATAAATAAAAGCAAGGATTATCAAAAAAGCAACTGAGAGCTGGGGCAAATAATCCTCAATCAGCATAGAAAAAACCTCTTTTGGATAACTCAAATATTCCACAAAAAGATAATTTGGTCGCACATCATATTGAGCCATAAAAGGCAGATTGGCATTTTCGATATACAAAATAAGTGAGAAAATGACTAAAAAATAATAGCGTAAAAAAAGGTTAATGCCATTTTTGTAAATCTTGGGGGTAAGAGTGAGGGCAAACATAGGAAGCACCAAAAAAAGCGAAGCGATAATCGTATCCATTCTCAAACCATAGAGAAAACTCAGCCAATAATCCACACCACTATCCTTGAACCTATCAAAATAGAGACCAAATAAAATCACTCGCCCAGTAAAAAAAATCGCCACCATCCAGAGATAATATTTAAAAAGTTTTTTAACTAGATTCATAATTTTTGATAATAGCTTATAGAACTATTGCCGAATTTTTTGGTTTTTAGTTTTTCATAGATACCTATCTTTTCACTCATTTTGTGCTTGGTTCGGTGTTCGATTGCTATTAAAAATCCGATATTTGGGGAAATTTGAGTTATCAATTTTTCAGTTTTCTCATAAATATTTTTCATCCCCTCTCGAATCTCAAATGGTGGGTCAAAATAAAAAATTGTTTTACCATCTAAATTTGATAAAATATTCTTAAACTCATCAAAACTATCACCCAAAATCGCCGTCGTGGAATTGGGGTTTATTATTTGGCAATTCGACCTTAAAACCTTAAAAGCTTCTCTATTTTTTTCGATAAAATAGGAGTGTTGCACTCCACGGCTCACCGCCTCTAAACCCATAGACCCACTTCCACCAAAAACCTCTACAAAATTTTTATCCTCAATATCAAAAGCCACCGTATCAAAAAATGATTCTCGCACCCTATTTTTGGTAGCCCTCGTAGATGGCAAAGCTGGAAGCAAAAGTTTTTTCCCCTTGTACCTCCCCGCTATTATATTGTAACTTAAATTACTTTTCATATTCTCCCTTTTTTAAATTTTAATTTTGCTAATTTGATTACGATTTGGCACAGCAAACTTTCTACTAGCTTTTATCATCTCAAGTGCTTGTTTTATATTAGTTGCATAGTTCCATTTTAGCATAAGTAAAGCTACAAAAATAGATGAACGACCATGACCATTTGCACAATGAACCAAAATATTAGAATTTTTAAATTTTTTATCTATTATCTCTATATTTTTTAGATAATGAGCATCTAAATTTGGTATACAGATATAATTTTTGGCATTTAAATCTCTAGTAAATTCTGCTGTTAAATCTATTACAAGGCTAAATTTATCAAGATTATCATTTTCCAAAGGTCGTCTTGAAATCCATATATTCGTATGAGCAATTTTATTGGCAAAATCCTCTTTTATACAGAATACTTGCATACGAAATATAATCTGTGTAAATAGTATCCAAGGAAGATTTATTATCATCAGAAATTTGTTACAAATCCCATCTCTATTTTTTCCTAATATCATTGATGGTTTATTAAAATAATATGCGATAGTGAATATCAAAAAATTAATAGCAAACCAAATTAATAGATATTTCATATTGGAATTTAATACAAAAATAAAATATAAAATTGTTAATAAAAGAGTAAAAAAAAATATTGCATATTTCATTTATGTATTAATCTCTTCGCATAAAATCATTTTCCAGCCGTAAAATATTATGATAATTTTTTTTAGTATTTTACCGTTATTTTTGTAAAACTCTACAATTTCATCATTTTGGTATCTATTTAATTGTTCAATCGCTTTTGCTTTTTTTGTTTCAATCTCTTTTTTTAATTTTTTACCTTTTACTTTTCTGCTGATATATTTTAACTCTACAATTGCAAAATACTCAACATAGGGATTTAGAGGTTTTATCAAAATATCGCAAAAACCTTTATTTAGCTCCGCTTCACTTTTGATTACAAAATAGGAAGTTAGTGAGAGGTAAGCGATATAAATCATTTTTACACCATTTTCTCCATCGATATAATCTCTTATGGAGGTTTGATGTTTTATCTCTTTTGCTATATATTTAAAGGTCTCTAAATCTCCATTTAATGCGAAATTTTTTAAATAATCAGATAATTTTGATGTTTTTAGGGTGAATATATTTTCAAGTGCGAGGGAATCTTTTAAAAAATCTATATCTATTCTTTTGATTGTCTCATTTGGAATTTGTAGAGTTAAATCTAATCTTGATTCTTTTATTGTAATTAAACCCTGATAAAATAGGAGTGATTTAAAATTCTCCTCTTTGATTAAATCTAATGCACTAAAATCTTTGACTAGTAAATCTATGCTTGTGGTATTTTTGGAGATTAAGTTTTTTAATATCTCAAAATTTCCATTTAATTTATGATTTGTGTAGATTAAATGCCGTAATTTGCTATAATCACTTCGGACATTTATATCTATCAAATCTTTTGGAATTTTACCTATTTTTAGATACTCTTTGATAAAATACAAAATCATATCTGTATTATAAATTCCCTCTGTTGTATTTTCATTAAAAATATAATTATTATACCACTCTTTTAGTAATGCTAAGTATTGAGTATTAAACTTTGAATCATTTAAACCAAAATCCTCTAATATTTGCTCCAACTCTTTTTGGGTTATTCCCACCATATCATTGACATTTCTATCCATCGAAATATTACTAGCAATATTAAATCCACTTGTAACATCATACATAGTCATAGGAGTTACACCTGTGATAAACATCCTCTTTATTGGAGCAGAATTTCCACTAGCTCCCACTTTCAAAATAGTAAAAAATTGCTTAAAAAAAGCTGTTTTATCACTTATTATATTTTTATATGAGGATTGATTTTGCAAAAATAGTTTATTTGCAAAATTATCATATTCATCTACCATCACATATAAACTCTCATTTGGATTAAGATGAAAATATGAAAAAATTCCATTTATCTTATCCATTGGATTAGTTGAATCAAAACTAAAATTCAAACGATACCTACTTTTAAAATTATTCAAAACTTTATTTAGATAATACAAAAAACTCTCCTCAACTCGCCTTACATCAATAGCACTAAAATCAAACTTCAAAATATGATAACTATTCGCCTCTTTTGTTTTGTGAGTAAAAATATAACTATCTTTAAAAAACAGTTCAAAATCATCTTTATAAAATTTATCATAATAAGCTTCCAAAATCGCCAAAAAAAGCGACTTCCCAAACCTCCGTGGACGAAGAAACATTATATATCTATCACTATTTTCAACTTCAAGGATAAATCTTGTTTTATCTATAAAATAATAGTTCTCCTCCCTTATTAATTTAAAATCACTTATCCCATAAGGTATCTTTTTTTTCATCTTTCTCTCCTTTAAATTTTTTAGCTTTAAGTCCCCAAACGGAAATTTTTCTTTTTGATTGGGGTGCGTTGCCAAATACTAACCCTTTTCATATTTTTTTATCACCTCAAAAACCTCTTTTTTAAAATTATCAAACATCATATTTAATATATCTTCCAAGCTTTTAGGTTCAAATTCTGTTATTTTTTTTATCAATTTCTCTTTTGAAAATGGTACAGTTAAATTTCCGTTTGGGGCTATTACAAAAACCATTTTATCATCTATCAGCCCCTCATCATCGCAAATTTTAAAATCATAACCATTTTGAATCAGCTCAAAATCACTCAAAAAATTTTCTAAAGCCTTTTGCAAAAGTAAAGATTTGCACTCTATAAACAGTTTCAAGTGACCCCTTTAAGTTTTATTTTAAAAAATGATTATATAATATTCTAAATATTATAAAGGTTAAAAAATGCAAGTGGGTTACATATATGATGAGATTTATCTTTTGCATGATACGGGTTTTGGGCATCCTGAATCTAGTGAGCGATTGGTGGCGATTGAGGAGGTGTTGGAGGATTTGAAAGATGAGTTAGTGCTTTTAAAGCCGATTGCTGTTTCGCAGGAGTTATTAGAGATGGTTCATCCGTTTTTTCATATTCAAAAGATTAAGGATGGTGAGCCGATAAATAGTGATACTGTGAATTCGATAGATTCCTATCAGTCTGCAATTACGGCAGTGGGGGCTGGAGTAGTGGCGATTGATGCGATTAAAAATAGTGAGATTGATAGGGCATTTTGTGCTGTTCGACCTCCAGGGCATCATTGCACCGAAGATATGGCGATGGGTTTTTGCCTTTTTAATAATATCGCAATTACAGCTAAATATGCACAAAAACAGGGTTATGAAAAGGTGTTTATTATAGATTTTGATGTTCACCACGGAAATGGTACACAGGATATTTTTTATGAGGATGATACGGTTTTCTATTTTAGCTCCCACCAAACGATGTGTTTTCCAGGTACGGGGATGGAGGATGAGATAGGAATTGGTGAGGGTGAGGGGTTCACCTCGAATCATCTTTTGATGCCAGAAAGTGGTGATGAGATGATTTTGGATATTTATGAAAATGAGTTACAACCCCTAATCGATGAGTTTGAACCCGATATAATTTTGGTTTCGGCTGGGTATGATTTGCACGAAAGTGACCCATTGGCATCTTTAAATGTCACGACGGCGGGGATTGAACAGATAGTTACAAATATTTTGAATTGTGCCGATGTTCCTTTTATTTTTATGCTCGAAGGTGGATATGATGTGAATGCTTTGGCAAAAAATGTGAGAATGACAATAGAGAGGATGATGAGGTAAAAGAAAGGCAATGAGTGGGTTTAAAAATTCAAATTCACTTATGCCTCATCGTTTTATTTTTTAATATCTTTTGAGTTCATTATACAAACTATCTCGTTGGATTGGCTGAAATTTTGCATCTTTGATGAGTGATACAAACTCCTCAAGCTCCATTCCATTCATACTTTTTGCCCCAGCGGCGGAGTTTATCGATTCACGACCAATCGTCCCATCCAAATCATCAGCTCCATATTCCAAAGCAATCAAGGCTAAATTAATAGTTGAAGTGACCCAATAAGCTTTGATATGTGGAATATTATCTAGCAAAATTCGGCTAATACAATAGGTTTTTAAAATCTCTTGGGAGCTTAAAAAATTTTTAACTTTGAGATAATTATTTTTTCGTTGATAAACTAAAGGGATAAAAGCATTAAATCCTCCTGTTTGGTCTTGCAACTCTCGAAGCCTCAAAATATGGTCGATTCGGTGAGTCCGCTCCTCTATATGACCAAAAAGCATCGTCGCATTTGAGTATTTGCCCCGTTTGTGCCAAAGTTTGTGAATCTCTAACCACTCATCTGATTTAACTTTGCCTTTGCAAATTTTTGCTCGAATCTTCTCATCAAAAATCTCCGCTCCACCTCCAGGCATCGAATCCACTCCACTTTTTATCATATCATCAATCACTTCATCATAATTTTTTCCACTAAAAGTTGCCAAAAAATGAATCTCAGCAGCAGTTAGGGCTTTTATATGAAGATTAGCAAACTGTCCCCTCACCGCTGAAAAGATTTCAAAATACCAATCATATCCAGCTTTATCATTGTGGGCAGAAACTATATGAACCTCATTTGCCCCCATATCTACGGCATTTTGAGCAATTTTTACCACTTCATCTTGATTCATAGTATAACTATTTGGATTTTTACGATTTGCCGAAAAGGCACAAAAACTGCAAACATCTTTACAAAAATTGGTAGGATTTATATGTCGATTTATATTGAAAAAAGCTTTATTATTAAATTTTTCTCTTCTAATATTATTTGCCAACTCTCCTAAAGTAAAAAGGTCAAGTTCATAAAGCTTTAAACCCTCGTTGTGATTTAATCTCTGTTTATTTTTAATTTTTTCTATAATTTTTTGCATATCAATCTTTTTTATAAATTTATGCTAATTATACACAACACAAACTTAAATTATTAGAGGAAAAGAGCGAAAAGCATACTTAGGCTATAAGTTATCGTATTTATGTAGATAAATCCACTTTGCATAGAGAGGTTTTCGGGGAAAAAATTTAATATTGCATCTTTACCATCTTTATCAATTTTTTGAAAAAGATATAGTTTCATACTTATATCTATAAATTTTAAAACAACAATCATATTTATCCAAAAAGTAAAATTATTTAAAGAAAATACGATAGCAAGAGTATAAAAAAAGCTAATATTTGCTAGAAGATAGCTGGGTAATCCATATTGTTTATAAAGGGCATAATTTTTTAACAAAACTTGGTTTAAGTTATCGCTTTTTTGCCACCTAGCTTCTAAAAATTCGATTATTACAAAGATGATGAGAATAGTTATTAAAGTTTCCATAGGTTATTTTACACTAATTTTATTAATATTAGCTAAAATTTGGGAGATGAAATTTTCATTTCACCTCTATGATATGGTACTTTTGCCAAATAATAGTTCTAAGGATTAGAAATTAAATAACATCTAATTTTTAAATGGATAGATAATATTCATATCATCAAGCTCACCTTGGTCAA
>JAOZPA010000005.1:0-5263 GCA_029932985.1 Campylobacterales bacterium | reverse complement strand
ATCTAATTTTTAAATGGATAGATAATATTCATATCATCAAGCTCACCTTGGTCAAAATTTTTATGACAAGCTATACAATTTGATTTATCTTTAATTTTTTTATCTTTAAAAACCGATTTTGGGATATGGCTATGTGTATTTCTCCAATATGGAGTTTTGGTTATCGCTTTTGGTCGCCGAATACCAAGGGATTTCATAATTTTTACGGAGCTTTCTCTGGTTGAGTGTTCTGCACTGTTTTCATATAAAAAATCTCGGATGCTTGATTGTTTGCTTATTGAGATATTTGCTTCTGTTATCTCTTCGCCGAAGTGATTATCTAAATCGTCCATAACTTTTTTCCATGATTTTTCAGGGAGTAGAAATGGTGGATAGACTTTGTGGCAATCTCCGCACTCTTGAGCAAAAACTAAGCTTTGAGCTTTATAGTCAATTTCTGTAAATTTTTTTGATGTAAGGAAATTGTAGTTACTACTTACGATGAAAAAATAGGTTGCAATTGCAAATACAATTATGCTAAAAGAGAAAAACTTTAATATTGGGCTGACTTTAGTATCTTCTCCTTTGGCTTTTTTGAATCCTGTAATCATCGCAAAAACCATACTAGTTTTGTGGTAAAACTGCTCTACCATAACTCCTGCAATGTGGATTGAGACCCAAGTTACAAAAAGATATGAGGAGTATTGGTGGATAGCGGTCAGAAGTTCCATATATTGTGAGTAGTCATCATTTAAAAATGATAATAAGCCTTTAGCTTCTTGAACTCCATAGAGTAAAAGTCCTGTCGAGACGATAACTGCCCCTACAACCATTGCCCAAACTGTGTACCAACTTGATGCGGGGTTGTGTCCTGCTGGAATCTCTCGCCATCGGTTTTTGATTTTTTCAACAAAATAAAATTTTAATTCGGGAAGACTGAGTTTAAAGGTATTAAAGGTCGCATATTGTGGTCCTACAAATCCCCAAATAATTCGGTAGATTATCATAATTCCAAAAATAAACCCTAAAGCAACATGGTCGTGGAGTAACTCTTCATAAAATGAAGTTATAAAAGCAGTAGTAAAGGAGAGTGCCAACATCCAGTGGATAATTCTAGTGCCGATTGGCCAAACAAATACTTTATCTGGTTTTTTATTAGTCAAAAAATCCCCTTAATATGGAATTAAGAATTGCATAAGTAGTATAAAAATTTATAAGAGACTAAGAGTTTCCCCATAGCCTCTCGAGTTAAGATTATTGAGGTTTTGCCTCTTCTGCTGGAGCTGCAACTGTTGCATTTGCATCTGTTGCGGTTTCCGTCGTTGTTGGAACTTCTGCAGGAGTTTCCTCTACTTTTGGAGCAGCTTTTACTCCATTTTTATAGAAACTTTTCTCTAAAAATTCTGCCATAGCTTTAGGGTCATAATCATAACCTTTTTGAATCAGCTTTTGCATATTGTGTTCCATAACATCATGGTCTGTACCTGAAGATTGGTTTAATCCACCATTTTTAACATCATATAAATCAAGCTCTAACTCTTGAGATTGTCTGTCATTAAGTGCTGGACTTTTTTTCTTCACATTTCCCTCACCCTTGTCACCGTGACATTTTTTACACGATTGGTCATACACCTCTTTTGGTGTTTTGCTATAACTGATAGCTTCTCCTGCATCTGGTGTGCCACCACATCCTACAAGAAATAGTGCCGTAGCTGCAGACAATATTGCGATATTGATTTTTTTCATATTTTCTCCTTTTATCTTTTTTTATTAAGCTCTACCAGAAAGCATACCATAGACGGTCATTGGTTTAAGTGCATAGTATTTTAATAACCACCACATCCATCTTTCTTGTGTAGGGTCAAAAGGAAATGAAGGTGTTGGTTTTTTAGTCCAGTTAAATTCAGCTAACATTACAGTTCCAATACTTGTAATTAGTGGACATACTGTATATCCTGCATATTTTGATTTTAACTCTTTACCATTTGCTTGTGAAATTAAATTTTCAACTACAACTTTGTATTGCTTTCTTGCACTTCCACCAGTTTTACCCATTGGAACTGCTGCAATATCACCTAAGGAGAATACATTTGGATATTTAATGTGCTGAAGAGTCTCTTTTGTAACAGGAACCCATCCTTTAGCACTACCAATTGGTGATTTAGCAATCTCATCTGGAGCTTTCATAGGAGGAGTGATATGTAAAAAATCATAAGGAACTTCTACCTCTTTGGAGTTCATAACGATTGAATACTCCTCTAAATCTTCATCCCACGGACCTTTCTCTTTCCAATGTCTATTGAATGTTGCAGTTTTTTTTGCAGAATCAACAGAGATTAGATTATGTCTATAATTCCATTGCATATTTCTATCTTCAAACTGTCTAGTAATTGCATTATGATACTCAGTCACACCAAACATTTTGCTTCCATTTGGATAAAATGTCAAGTCTGCATTTTCTCTAGCCCCAGCTTCTCTAAGTCTAGCATCTGTTAGATACATAATTTTCTTTGGAGCTCCACCACATTTGATTGGAGTATTGGGATGAGTAAAAACACCTTTTACTTTTTTGCCACCCTTTGCATCTTCGATAAACTTTTGCATATTTGCCCAAGTATCAACCGCTCCATCAGCAAAATAGATTGAACTAATTCCATTTTTACCAACTATTTTTCTAGCAGAACTATTTTCTCCAGATGAAGTAATTACACCCTCTAGCCCATTAATTTTACCAAAATCTAGCATTACACCAGCAGCAACAATCATAAAGTCATAAGCAATCTCTTTACCACTAGCTAATTTTACTTTGTTATTGTCAGGATTAAATTCTACAACTTTGTCTTTAATCATCTTCACACCACTAGGAACAAAATCCTTAGTCTGGTATGTGATGTCACTTTTTTGCCAAAGTCCAGCTCCAACCAAAGTTTGACCTGGTTGATAAGATACACTAGTATCAGTTGGCTCAACAACTGTAATGTCTGGATTGCTAAGAGTATTAGTAAGTCTAGCTGCTGTTGAAATACCAGCAAGTCCACCACCAACAATTAAAATTTTTCCCTTGACATCTCCAGCATGAGCTGTTGTAGCAGCACTTGCACTCGTGCCACCCATCATAAAAGCCGCACTTCCAGCAGCCGCCATTTTCATTGCATCTCTTCTGGAAATGCCCTGTTTTTTAATTTCGTGGTCGATTATTTCGACCATTCTATCGAGTTCTTTATGCTCCATTAATTCTCCTTAAAAATAACGATTAAAAAATAGTAGCATAATTATTTTTACTTATAGCTGAATATTTATTTTGCTGATAATAAAGATAAACTTGATAGTTACAATTTTACCATATAATTTAAGTATATTAAAACCTAAAAGTTTTATTTGTTTCTAAAAACTTAGCAATTTCAAAGCTATCTTTGGCTAAAAAATTAATTTTTTCATTATAGTTATTTTTCTCATTTATGAGAATTAAATTACCAATATTACTCCTCTTCCCAGCTAGAATATCACTAATTTTATCTCCTATCAACCACGATTTTTTTCTATCTATCTCATAAAAATCTATTGCATCTTCTAACATTTGATTTTTTGGTTTTCTACAGCTACATTCAAAATCGGGCGAATGGGGGCAATAATAAACCCTAGTAATCTTTATATTTTTTTGTTGAAATTTTTTAACCATCCAATTAGTAAGTTTATGAAAAGATTTTAAAGAGTAATAACCACGACCAATGCCTGATTGATTTGTCACTACAAAAATCAGATACCCCCTTGATTCAAAAAACTTTACTATTTGAAAAATCCCTTTGCAAAACTCAAAATCTTCAATCCTGAAAAGGTAATTTTTTTCAACATTAATAACACCATCTCTATCTAAAAAAAGAGCTTTATTTTTCATTTTCATTATTTTTAATTAATTGCAACTCTTTTTCACTATCTTCAATAAAAAAAATAGATTCATTATTTTTAATATCATGGCTTTTATTTTTCAAAACTCTAAGTGTTAAATGAAAATGGTTAGCCGCCTTTGCCAAATCTCCTACATTATTTTTCAAAATCTTACCCACATAATAATTCGCATGGATATTTTGTCTATCGACTTCCAAAACTTTTTCCAATTCAATCACAGCCCTATAATGTTGCTTGAGTGCTTGTAAAGTTATGGCAAACAAAATTCTAATCTCATTTTGGTCAGAATTAACCTCCAAACTATGAAAATAAGCATCCTTCGCCTCTTTAAAAGCTTTCATCTCAAAATACTCATCACCTAATTTATTCCACGAATCTACATTTGAATTTGTTATCGCATCATTTTCCAACTCACTCAAACTCAAAGCCAACTTCAAAACCTTAGAACTTTTATCAGCCTGAACTTTTTTGGGGTCAAGCATATTAGCCTTCGACAAATAAAAAAATCCCTGACTCAGTTCCCCCTCCTTCATATATCTATTCGCCAAAATCAACATACAATTCACATCATCGTTAGTTTCCAAAATCAACTCAATATCCTGACTACTAGTTTGCTTCGTACATATCGCCTCAGCTTGTAGAATTGAAAAAATAAACAAAGTCGCAACTATAACCTTTTGCATCTTAAATCCCCCCATCACTTAAAATTATCCTTTTGATTTAAATCAATAATATAATATAAATATAAATTTGTAACTTCAAAAAAAAACTTATTTTAATTTATAAGCTATCTTTTATTTATGGATTGCTATAATTGCATAACTTTTACAAGGAGATTTTATGAAAAAAGTTATATTAGGTCTTGCAGTATTGACTGCGACTTCATTATTCGCTGAGTGTACACTTTATAAGCCATGTGCTGGATGCCATGGTGCAAAAGGTGAGAAAAAAGCTTTAGGTAAATCAGCAGTGATTACTGGTATGAAAGCTGACACAGTTGTTGAGAGTCTTAAAGCTTACAAAGCTGGAACTCTAAACAAAAATGGTATGGGTGCTCTTATGAAAGGTCAAGTTTCTAAACTTAGTGACGAAGATATGAAAAAAGTTGCTGCTCACATCGAAGGTTTGAAGTAATTTAAGATTTTTCTTAATTAAGGTGTGCTTAATTTTAGGCATACCTTATTTCATTCACTGATAAATAAAATTATCTTATAACTATAAACTTCATCTTGCTTAACAACCCCTTAAATAAGGGATTATTTTAGAGATGTGAAAAGTGTTTTGTCGTGAGTAAATAGATTTACTTTTTCCAAAGCTTTCACATATTCATCTATATAAGAGACAACCATTGATATATTATCTATAATTCATCCCTATT
>JAOZPA010000059.1 GCA_029932985.1 Campylobacterales bacterium | reverse complement strand
CCCCACTGGAAGTAGCTGTAACATCTTTAAAAACATAAGTTTTTATCTTAAATAATTGGATCAAACCCACCTAGTATAAAAAAAGTTAAAAGAGATAATAAAAGTATAATACCAAATATGATATAAAAAAGTTTTATATTTTTGAAGTTTTTTGCTTTTAAATAAAGAGTTATAGATTCATCTGAGAATTTTTTAAAAAGTAAAAATAATCCAATCACAGCTACAAAATTAATCCAATAATCCACACTCACCATCGCCACTAATATAATTGCTATCAGCTTATAATTATAAATATTTTTTCTATCAAAAATCAAAGTATAGAGTAAAATTAATCCAAAAAATGCCACCTCTAACGCATAGCTTTGCAGATACCACCATCGATAACTTATAATTACAAATCCCGTCAATAGAAGATATTTATGTTCATTACTATTAATTGCTAAAATTAAAAAACAAAGTAAAAATGTAGGAAATACAATATTTAACATATCGGTATCATAAGACCCAACAAGAGTACGATTATAATAACTCCAAGCAATTGAGGCAAAAATCGCTGCAATAAATCCCATCTCCAATTTTTTTAAGTTTTTCCCAATTAAAATCAACGGAATTACAATCAAAGAACTCAAAATTGCTGGTAGATAAAATATCACACTCTCAAATGAAAATGGTGTAATTTTAACAAAAAATGCAGTCAATTGTGAAACTGGATTATCTATTGGAGACCCATCACCTTTTTGGTGAAATCCCGCAAGTATATCTCTTGCCCCCTCAGCGAAATAGTAACCATCATTTAAATTAAGCATAAGTTGCCCATTAAACATCATTGATTCAACTCCGCCAAAATGATAAACCCATACCATTCTAACTGCGATAGAAAAACTAAATGCTAAAACCATCAAAATTGTAATTAAATAAGTCTCTTTTTCCCACAGTATCCGTATATTTTGCATCTATTAACCTTAAAAATAATATATTTGAATCACTTAAAAATTTATAAAAATTAAAAAATAGGTCAAAAAGTTTCTAAAAAATGTATTTTACCAAATTTAACTTCAAAATTATTTAAAAATTTCTATAAAGTTATTTTAAATACAGCACCATCTTGATTATTACTAACACTAAGTTTGCCTTTACAATGCTCTTCTATTATGGTTTTACTCATATAGAGTCCCAATCCTGTACCATCTTTTTGCAGTTTTGTACTAAAATAGGGGTCAAAAATATTATTTATTATTGATTCTGGCACACCACCTCCATTATCATTTACCTCTAGGATATACTTATTATTTTCTTGATAAGTTGTGATTTTAATAAATGGATTTTTTATCTTTTTTTCTAGCAAAATATCTTCTGCATTTTTAAGCAGATTTAAAACCACCTGTTTTATCTCATTTGGGTAGGTTTCAAAATTTTCTGTACAATTTATATCTTGTTTGATTTCTATATCTTTATTTGTGATGGAAATCTCCACAATATTTAGAACTGACTTTATAAGCTCCTCATAATTGAGCTGTTGGGTAGCTTTATGCTCTTTGAAAAAATCACGAAAATCTTCGATGGTTGTACTTAGATATTGTGCATATTCAGAAATTTTATCAGTTTTTTCAATCACCTCTTTATGACCCAAATCCTCAAATCTAGCACTAATATTCATAGCAATACTTGTAGCATTTATAGCACTTAGGGGTTGTCGCCATTGGTGGGCAATCATACTCAGCATTTCACCCATTTGAGCTAGACGGGATTGTTGAAACATCATAATCTGCTGATGTTTATTTTTTTCAACCTCCTCTGTAACCTTTTGATTTAGGGTTAAATTCATCTCTTTTAATTTTTTATTTTTAATGATGAGTTGAAGGTATAGTTTGATTTTATTTAGAAATTGGTGTTTTTCGATAGGTTTAGAGAAATAATCAATCGCTCCAATTTTAAACCCATTTTTTACAAATTCATCTGCTTTAAATGCAGCAGTCAAGAAAATTATAGGTATGTGTTTAGTTTTGCTACTGCTTTTTAAAAATTTTGCCACCTCAAATCCATCAATATCTGGCATTTGAATATCCAAAATAATAAGTTGCACATCAGAGTCACTCATTGCAATTCGCAAAGCCTCCTCGCCACCCAATGCACTAATCGTTTCAAACTGATATTCATCACATTTAATCTCTTCGAGCAAAGCATCTAAGGAGTATAAGTTTGCCTCTTTATCATCTACTATTAAAATTTTTTCCATCTTATCTCCTTTTGTGATATATTTTGCTTTTTGATTGACCGATGATATTGTAGTTAAATCTTTTATCTATAATTTCACTCTCGCCCAAAACCAAAAAAGCATCTCTAAATAGTGACTCATCGATAGTTTGGAAAACTCTTTTTTGCAAAACTTTATCGAAATAGATGAGTACATTTCTGCAAAATACTAGATGAAATTCATTGATTGAGCCATCAGTTACTAAATTATGGTTAAAAAATAGTATTTTATCTTTTAATTCTTGCTTAATTTCCACAAACTTTTCCTCAAAATCGAACCATTTCTCAAATTTTTCTTTACCACTACTTTGAATATAGTTATTTTTGAACTTTTTAAATAGATTTATCGGATAAATTCCATTTTGAGCTTCATTTAAAATAGTATCATTAAAATCCGTCGCATAGATTTGAGTTTTGCCTAAAATTCCCGCCTCATCAAGCATCATCGCAATACTATAAGGCTCTTCTCCACTCGAACATCCAGCACACCAAACTCGAATAGATGGGAAACTTTCAATATATGGCAAAATTTCCTCCTTTATCTCTTTGTACGTTTGGGGGTTTCTGAAAAATTCTGTGACATTTATAGAAAATGATTTTATCAATTTATCAAAAAGATAGTTATCTGCCAAAATCATCTTTTCAAACTGCTTAAATTTTTTGATATTCAAATCTTTCATTACATATTCGATTCGCCGAATAATCGATTTTCTCTCATAGTCCCTAAAATCAAAACCATAAATCAGATACAGACTCTCCAAAAAATGCTCAATCTCCTCTTCAATATCGATATTTGTATAAAAGAGAGTTTTCAGATAATTTTGCATATTTTTTAGATTTAATATCTTAAAATAATTTTTGGTTTTAATCCCCTGAATAGGCATATCTTTTGCCTCACATTCATTTGGCTCAATTATGATAATTTCACTTTTTTGCTCTTTTAAATCCTGCAGTGAATTAGCCCCATCACTCCCATAACCACAAAGTAAAATTGTCAAAAGAGAGTTTTTGTATTCATAAGCCAACGATTTAAATAGCACATCGATAGAGGGTCTGGCAAAACTAATCTCACTATCATTACTAAGATATATGAAACCATTTGTCACCATTATATGATTATTCGGTGGGGCGATATAGATAGTATTTTTTTCAATTTTTGTATTGTGCATCACTTCGCAAACTTTATAATTGGTTACTTTTTGCAAAATCTCAACTAGATGACTCTTTTTATCTGCCATCAGATGGATAGTTATAAAAACTGATATGTCACAATAGGGAAGAGCGGTGATGAGGGGAATCAACTTTTCCAAACTATTAGCACTTCCACCAATCCCCACCGCTTTTATATGTTCAGGGGCAGTTAAATTTTTTAAATTATTTTGATAATGGTTTTTTATACCCATTTTTGTTAAATAGCTCCAAAGAGTTCTTTGAGTTGTAGAGATTTTAGCTTGATTTTTAATGCTATTTAAAACCCTCAAAAGTTCTGACGAAATATATTTAGAATCTATAAAAATTATCTCAAATAGAATATCTTTTTTTTCATTTGATAACTCATCTATCAATTTTTTCATACCATCACTATTTAAATCACCATCGATGAGTATCTTTTTGACCCCATTTTTATTTGATATATGAGTCACTATTTTTTACCCAACCAGCTTTTAACGATATTTATCAAAATATTTTTCTTAATCGGCTTAGAAACATAATCACAACAACCTAAATCAATCGCCTTTTGAATATCCTCCTCCATCGCTTTTGCACTAACTGCAATGATTGGAATATGTTTAGTTTTTTCATCTTCTTTAATAATTTTTGTAGCCTCATATCCATCCATTACGGGCATCATAATATCCATAAGCACTATATCAATATCCAAATTCTCACCCAAAATATCCACCGCTTCTTTGCCATTATTTGCAGTTATCACCTCAGCCCCCTCAGTAATAATCAGCTCCGATAAAACATAAATATTTCGTATATCATCATCGACTATCAAAACTTTTTTGCCATCAAGTCTATCTATCTTCTGAAATTTATTTTGCCCCTCATCCTGTTTATTTGTCTTCACATTCACCCTGTGCATAAACATATCGACCTCATTAAGCAATCTTTTTTGCGAAGAAACCGTTTTTATAATAATAGAATCGGTATAAACTCGTAATTTTTTCTCCTCATCTTTTGTCAAATCTCGCCCCGTATAGATGATGATTGGAATCTCAATTTTATTCTTTTTTATATGCTCACAAATATCATACCCCGTCCCATCAGGAAGACTCAAATCTATAATCACACTATCATAAATCCTCTTATCAAGCTCCACAATCGCATCTTTTATCGTCGAAACCCCATACGATTTAATCGAATTATCACCAATATACTCTATCAAAGATTCCCGTTGAGTTTCATTATCCTCCACCACCAGCAAATCCTTAATACCCTTCTCATTAAATTGATTAATCTGCTTTATCACATCACTAATCCCCTGATTTGAGATTGGTTTATGGCTAAAACCTATCGCCCCATTTGCCTTTGTAAAAATATTTCTATCCTCGCCCGAAATCACATAAACTGGAATATTCCGTAAATTATTATCTATCTTAAACTCTTTCAAAACATCAATTCCATCCATATCAGGAAGCCCCAAATCAAGCATAACACCCTTTATATCATACTTTTTTGCAAGTGCAATTCCATCTTTTCCGTTGAGGGCAATCAAAGCATAATCCCTATTTGAATTTATCTGCTCTTTCAAAATATCTGCAAAAACTTTATCATCTTCAATTATCAAAAATGGCTTATCCAATGCTGTAACTTTATCTCTATCATCCTCAACCGTTATAGTTTCAGTCCCCTCACCGCTGGGAATTTTTATAACTTTTTTCTTAACTTTTACTTTTTTTGGTTTTGCTTTTAAGTTTGGGATAATAATACTAAAGCTACTACCCTCACCCACAGTTGACTCTAACTCTATTCGACCGCCTAAAACTTTTACCAATGCTTTGCTGATTGAAAGTCCAAGCCCCGTACCGCCATATTCTCGACTTGTACTTCCATCGGCTTGTTCAAAAGCTTCAAATATCGATTTGAGTTTATCTTTAGCGATTCCAATCCCTGTATCTGCAATGGAGATTTTTACATGGTTATCTTCTGCCTCTTCGATGATTAATTTTATCGTTCCCTCTTTTGTGAATTTTAGAGAATTTGACAAAAAGTTTCTTAGAATCTGTCCTAATTTATCTTTATCATTTATAATATCATTATTATATCTATCTTCAACCTCTAATTTTAGATTTTTTTCTTGGGCTTGATGGTCAAATGGGAGGATAAAATCATCTGCAAAATCGGTAGAATCAAAAACATCAACAATAGCCAACATCTTCCCCGCCTCGATTTTTGACAAATCCAAAATATCATTAATCAATCGTAAAAGCTCATTTCCGCTACTATGAATAATCGAAGCTTTTTTTATCTCCTCATTACTCAATCGCTCATCTCTATTTTCACTTAACATATCGGACAAAAGTATAATAGAGTTCAATGGAGTTCGTAGCTCGTGGCTCATATTTGCCAAAAATTCACTCTTATACTTGTTTGACCGCTCTAAATCTTTGGCTTTTTCATCTATCTTTTTTTGAGATGTAACCAAATTTTTATTTTTTTCCTCAAGTATTATCGTATTTGCTTTTAGCTGTTGCTGTTGCTCCTCCATCTGAGCATTTGCCTCTTCGAGTTGCTGTTGTTGCTCCACCATTTGAGTATTTGACTCTTCAAGTTGCTGTTGTTGCTCCACCATTTGAGTATTTGCAATCTCCAACTCTTGCTGATTTTTTTCCAGTTCGGTATTTGCATTTTGCATATTTTTACTTTGAACCTGCAACTTTTCTTCCGATTTTTTGGCAGTGTCTAGTAGATTTTCAACCACATATCTTTGAGTAATTGAGTGAAGAATACTAGATATAGCCTCTTTAGCATCCTCTAAAAACTCTTCATCTCTTTGGTTAAACTTTCGAGTAGAGATAATCTCTATCACACCACATATCTCATTTTCATAATCTAGTGGCATTGTGTAGCTATTTATCGCTTTTATCTTTTCTAGCCCCATATTTATGATTTTTTCGCTTTGGGTCAAAAGTATAGGTTTTCTCTCTTTTGCACACTGCCCTATGCTCCCCTCACCCAGAGAGTATTTTTCGCCAAGTCTTCCTCGCTGAGTGTACATATAACTACCAGATAATCTCAATAATTTTTCATCTGCATTGTAATAATAAAATACACCCTTGCCCACTTCCAAAAATCGGCAAATAAAGGAGATGGATTCATCGGCTAACTCCTCCACACTCATCTCGGCGGATAATTTTTTGTTAAGTTCGCTGATACCATCACCTATCCATCTATTATACTCTGTTTCATTCACATTTTTTTGGATAATATTGGTCATATTATTTATAGATTTACCTAAATTATCATCCATAGATAAAAGTATCACTTTTTTGCTATAATCCCCCTCACCGATAGATTTTGCTTGATTTGTGATGCTTGAAATATTGTCTGAAAGTTTTTGGGCGGAGGTGACCATTTTTAATATCTCATCATCTTCACGATAAGTTATTTTTTTTGTAGGGATTTTACCTTTTGCAAGGGTTACAAGATATTCTGATAAATTTTCTAAAGCTCTTGTGATTTTAGATACATAAAAGCCTATGAAAATTAAAGCGATAAATAAAATTACACCAAGTATAAGAAAAGAGTAGATTTGAAATTCTTTAAACTGTGCATTGGCTAAATTTTTATCTGTTTTAACCATAATTACCCAAAAATTATCATGATTTAATTTTAATGGATATATCTTTTTATAAGTATATAAATAGTTTTCATCCTCGTAAATAGAGTTGTTTTTTAAGTGAATATGTTTAAAAAGTTTTGGGTTATCAGCTTGAAGAGTTGAATTATGACCTAAATCTTTGCCCCAAAGTTTTTCCGTAGATTTATTGAAAAAATACTCACCATTTTTTCCAAGCAAAAATATTTCTCTATGTTTTATATCTTTTTGAACCTCTTTAATTAGGGTCAAAAATGAGTTTGCAAAGATAGTTATCACAAAAACACCATGGTTATGCCCCTCTTTGTCAATAATACTTTTTGCAAATCTAAGCACAGGTACTATGGGCAATACTATCTCACCAAACTCTCTATTTAAATCTATATCAGAGATATATATCTGTGTATTTTTATATACAAAAGTTTCTTTAAAATAATCTCTATTACTTTTATTTTGAAGTTCAGTTTTGAGTAAATTTTTTGTTCTTTGGCTATCTTCTATATTTTTTATATTTATAACTTCATCCCCAAATCTATCTAAATATCTTATTTTATGATACTCTTTTTTGTTATTAGCAAAAGAGACAAAAAGGTCTATCGCTTCCTGTTTTCTAATATTTGAGTTATATTTATCTCCCATATCTTTCCATAAAATATATCTTTGAAAAGGGTAATTTGAAGATAAAAAACTTAGCTCATTTGGCAATCTCTCTAAATAGGTTAAAATCTTATCCTCTAACTTTTCTGTAATATATTGATTTTTTTCCATTATAAGTTTGCTATTATTCTCCTCTATCTGTTTAAAACCTAGATAACCTACGGTAGATAGAGACACTATAAATATAAGTGCAAAAATCCCATTAAATTTTATTTTTAAATTATTTAATTTCATCTTAATCCTCCAATATTACAAAATCATGTATAATACTAAAATTTTGAATTATAAATTGATTTAGAAGTTTGATTTTTTTACTATTCCAGTGTGCTAACTGTTCAACATCTGCTAATCTTTTATGCTTATAAATAGTTGCAGGTTCAGTAGTATCAAAAATATGAAAATATGCTTTAACTCTTTGAAACTCAGCCAAAGCCATACCCAATAATACAAACAACTCTTCAGTTCTAACCTCATCTCTTTGTAAATTATCAAAATTTACTCTTTTAATATCTATCAGTTTTTGAAGTTTTTGTAAAGAGATAAATAGATATCTTATTTGCCTAAAGGTATTTTTGTTAGTTGAACTTTTTCTCTTCTCCATAGGAACTGTTTTGTCGATAATTTGAAAATGTCTAAAAATTACATTTATATCTTTAAAAAGTCGCATAGACAAAGCATATACATCATTTATCGAAATCTCTTGCTCATTTAAAATATCCAAATGCATAGAAACCTCCAGTAATAGATTAAAAAGTTTGCTAGGGTTCATTTTAGATTTATCCACTTTTTGAATCTCTGCACCCATCTTTGTGATACCAAAAATCCGTTTGATAATTAAAATTTCTGTTTGAAGTCTTTTTACCATATCATAAGCCATATTTGCATGAACTTTTTGTGCAGGGGCTATATAAACCTCCTCCACCCTAGGAAGCTTGTGTTTTACTCTAAAAATATTAATTTTCACATTAATCAAATATGCTAATTGCCATAGATGCCTTGGATTAAAATCTGCTGTCATCTCTTTTGGAACTATCTTTTTTTTCTCAACCTTAAAAAATTCTTTTAAAACCTCTATTTCCGCTTTTAATTTTAAAACTTCATTATAAACTTCTGGACCTTTAACTATTTGCATCTTAAACTCATCTTCAGCTTTGAGCGAAATCACCATCAAAAACATAAGAAAAATTGATATTATTTTATACATTTGCAACCCCAATATGATATTTAGCAAGTATATCTAAATTTAGATAAAAAAAATTTGAATTTAAATCTATAAACTCTTAAAACTCTCACAAATGCTTAAGTCCCCAAAACGCTACTTAGAATGATTTCTAAATTTTCAGCGATGATATATCTGTCGTGTAAAACTTTGCTTTGATACTCTTTTATCTCAGTTTTCATTGATTTTCTCATTTTTTGTAATTCTTGTTTTGCTAATTTAAATTGAAAATCGTTTGTTTCATTAAAATGCACAAAAATATTTAAATTTCCATTTTGAGGTAAAATCTCATCTAAAACTTTACTATTTTTAGCCCATTCTTTAAAAAGATATTTATCTTTAATTGTAATATTCTTTTTATCTGATAATAAATCTTTGATATGAAGTTTAATATCTTCTCTAATTTTATCTTTTTTTGTATAAGTTTGGGAAAAAATATTTCTAATTTTATTTTCTGTAATATCTACCTGTTTAAAGTTTTTTGTTTTATCGATTGAAGTTACTAAAATCAATTTTAAATGACTACTCTTGACTAACTCATCAAAACTATTTAAATTTTCCTCGATTCTATTTATCAAAGGAGTATTTTCTAACTGTTCCAATATATCATCATCTAAAAAACCTAACTTTTCAAGTTGCCACTCTGAAGTGATACAGGGTTGGAAATGTTTAAATATTTGAGAAATTAGTATTTTATTACACTCTAAATTTAAATCATAAGCTATTATATTATCTAATAATTTATCTTCAAGAACTAGCATTTTTTCTTTTTGCTCTTTTCATTTCTAAAAGATTAGCAAGAGTTGCATCATAAAAATCTTTTGGAAAATCCCTATCAAATTGACCAAATTTATCAATATTTATCTGTATAAATTCATCATTATCTTGTTTCTTATAATAGATTACAACCTCTTCTGGTTTTATTTTGCCTTGATAAATCAAATATCTTAATTTATTTACAATATGGCTACTGTGAGTTTCTAGAATTGTGGTTTGAGTTTTATAATAATCATCTTCACCAAAAAGAGTTTCAACAAGTTTTGCTTGAGCTTGTGGATGTAATCCAAGTTCTGGCTCTTCAACTATTGTAATATTATATTTTTCAGGATGTTCTCTATTTTTTGCAAATTGAGTAAGAATGGGGATTAAATTATTAATTGAACTTCCAAACATATCAAGTCCTAAAGATTGAGTTTCATAATATTTATAAAGTTCATCATCAATTTTTATAAGTTCTATCCTTTTATTATCTTTAAGTAAAAATAATTTATCATTTTCGCTAAGAACACTTAATTCATTAGTAGAATTAAAAAGCATATAATCTTTTAGATAAAAAAACTTATTATAATATTTTTTCATTATATCAACTTTTATTTTTTGATTTAGATAAAAGTTACCAAATATATCTATATTATCTAAATCATAATTAAATATATTTTTTATTGCTTTTTTCAAAAAAATAGTATCTTTTAAATATTTTGCAATATCTTTATATTTTTCTGCATTATAACCAATATAATCACTATTATAATTGTAATAAGTAATAATCTCTTGAATTTTACTAATATGTTTTATTGAATTAATATGCTCATCTAAAATAGAAAATATATCTTTTAAATTTTCTTCAAGTTTATTAAAATTTTTATAGTTTTTGATTATCTCTTCTTCTAGCTCTTGTGGATAATGATATAATTTTAAAGTTTTAAAATCAGTTTTAAAAAAAATTCTATTAATATTGCCATCTTTTATAATTTTTTCTGTAAATAGATTCTCTTTTCCGTCAATTATTTTATCTAAAGTTATAATGTATTTTCCTTTTTCATAATTAAAGAATATCCTTTCTTTGAACTTTTCATAATTTAATATAACTTGATTTAAATATCCATAATCATCTGATAGTTCATTATTATAAAAACAAGTTATATTATATTTTAAATCGTTTTTATCTTTAAACTCAAATCCCAAAATTACAATATTTTCTTTATTTTTAAATTTACTAGTCGTTCCTAATTTATGAAAAGGATTATTATATTTAATTTTTTTTATATCATTACCCAAGATTTTATTAACAGTTAAAAGTGATAACGCTTGTAGAAATGATGTTTTTCCTGATGAGTTTTCTCCCATCAAGATAGTTATAGGTTTTATATCTATCCCTTTTGTATTACAAGCTTTTATATTACTAGCTAAAAATCCAGTTATCATATTTATCCTTTTTTGATTAATTTTAAGATGGATTTAGCATTTGATAGGGTACTTTTGCCAAATACTAAACCAGCAAAGTTTGCTACATATCATTTTCAATTAGCATTATTTTTAATACATTTATTTAATTTCTTATCAAATGTTTTGATTTCATATTTTTTAGATTTAACACATAAAATAGAATCTACAAAATCTAAATTTTTATCACTAAAAACTCTTAAAGAATCAATAATATCATCCTTGTGATTCATAATAATATTTTCAAATGAGATAAAATCAACTAAAGAGTTTTTAATATCTGTTTTTTTAACTTCATAAACTTTTAATAAAACAAAAACAACTTCCGCCAAAACTTCATTTTCAATCATACAATCATTATTTTTAATACATTCCTTAGAAATTTCATACATCTGTTCATTATCTTTAAGTAAAAATCTCAAAATATAATTAGCATCCAACATAATCATCTATATTTATCCATAATGTGCATCTCCCATGCTTTATTTTCCAGCTTCATTTTAGATAAATTTGCATATTTATTTAAAACTCCACCCAATAATTCAATTTTATTTTTTACTTTATTAGGTTTAATAATTTTATTTTCATCTAAGATAAACATAATAAACTCAACTTCTTTATTAATATATTCTCTTGGTATCTTGATTGTAAAATTTTCATATCTAGGCTTAATAATCTCTCTTATCATTTTCTAACTCCTTATATAATTAGATTAATTTTTACATATATTTTTTTAGCACTTCAGGGATTTCGATACTCCCATCGGCTTTTTGATAATTTTCCATAATCGCCACCATTGTTCTACCTACCGCCAACGATGAACCATTTAATGTATGAACCAATCGATTTTTTTTGCCATCTTTATATCTAATTTTTGCTCGTCGGGATTGAAAATCGGTCATATTAGAAACTGAACTCACCTCACGATATTGATTTTGCCCTGGAAGCCAAACCTCTAAATCGATAGTTTTTGCCGAGCTAAATCCCAAATCCCCACCACAAAGAGTCAGCAACCGATGAGGAAGTTTGAGGCTTGTCAACATCTCACTTACCATCTCACTCATCTCCTCCAAAATTCTAAAACTCTCATCTGGTTTGGAAAACACCACAATCTCCACTTTATCAAATTGATGTTGCCGAATCATCCCCCGAGTATCTTTCCCTGCACTTCCCGCCTCTTTTCTAAAACAAGATGTATAAGATGTAAGCTTGATAGGCAATTCATCCGCATTCAAAATCTCATCAGCAAAAAAATTAGTCACAGGAACTTCCGCCGTAGGAATCAAAAACAACTCCTCGCCCTCAATCTTAAAAAGGTCATCTTCAAATTTTGGTAACTGCCCAGTCCCCTGCATCGAGTTTCGATTTACAATATATGGTACAACAATTTCCTGATAACCTTTGGCTTGATTGAAATCCAAAAAATAATTAATTAATGCACGGTGAAGTTTCGCTCCATTGCCCACAAGTGCGGAAAATCGACTTTTTGAAATCTTAACTCCTCGCTCGAAATCGATAAAATTTTCTGTCAAATCCCAATGATTTTTTGGCTCAAAATTAAACTCTGGAATCTCCAAAACTTTTTTTGTCTCAATATTCTCATCCTCCCCAGCCCCCAAAGGCACACTCTCATCTGCCAGATTTGGAATCCCCAAAGCGATAGTTTCAAGCTCCAACTCCAAAACTTTTAACTTCTCATTTCCCAAAATTATATCACTTTTATTTTGTGACAAAATCGCCTTTAACTCCCCAATATCTTTTTTCTCTTTTTTATATATAGGAAAAAGTTTAGAATTTTTATTTTGCTCCGCCCTTAACTCCTCGACCGAACTTTTTTGCACTTTAAGCTCTGCAAACTTCTCTTTCACCAATTTTAATAATTCAATATCTATCTTTTTTTTCGTTAATTTTTCACTTACTTCATCAAAATTTTTCTCTAATTCTCTTAAATCTACCACTTCAACCCTTTTTTTCATTTTAAAAAATTATAATACCAAATTTGTAATTTAATAGACTTTAAAATTTAAAGAAGATTTTATGTTTCGATTTCTAGCAGTAATATTATTATCTGTTATTTTTGTGGGAGCTGGTGAGTTTAAAGTGAAAAGTTAAAAATGGAAGAGTTTGAAATCTAACAATTTTCCTTATTTTTAGTTTTTCACTATTCACTTTCTTGACCCAGCAATTCTAATTTAAGCTATCTTTGATTTAGAATCACTGCACAAAATGAGTAAAAAAGTAGTAAAAATATTTTATAAAAGCCTTATCTTAAGATTAATATAAGTAAAAAGTAACTTCTAAATTATACTTCAGTCCCCTCAGCGATATTTTATTTTAGGAATAGAAACTCAATAAAAAATCAGCATTCTTTATCCTCAATCT
>JAOZPA010000183.1 GCA_029932985.1 Campylobacterales bacterium | reverse complement strand
GTTTGCATGATGGTTTGAAAAATGTTTAAAAAGGGTGAAATTTATCTTGCACGGCTAAATCCTAAAAAAGGGAACGAAATTGGTAAGTTAAGACCTATTTTGATTTTCCAAACAAATCTACTAAATGAGTGCGAACATCCAACCACAATAATTTTACCAATTTCAACTTATCTGATTGATGACTCTTATCCGCTACGATATAGGATAAATAAAAGGGATAATTTGGAAAAAAATAGTGATATTTTATGTGACCAAATAAGAGCTATTGACAATCAAAGAATTATCCCTAATATTTTGACTAAACTTTCACTTAGAGAAATATTGGAAGTTAATAAACAAGTCAGTATTGTTTTGGATATTGAATAAAAACTTCATACCTAAATGTCTAATCTCACTTCTTTAGATATCTTGGGTTAAAGTCCCATACGCATTAGTTTAGTTTTCTTGAGAATAGAAAATTAATTTCGTTATTTAAGGAAATCGTAATCATTCAGGTAGTTTTACACTTTCTCTCATTCCAACATTACCACATTTGGAACAAAGGCTTTATATTCAAGAACATTTTGTAATTCTTTCATAACTCATATGTTTTAGATACAATACAAATATAGAGAGACTACCAGTGATATATCATCATGAAACTGAAGCGACTAGTTTTTCCTTAAACGAAAAAACTAGTTAGCTTGTAAACAAGTCTGATAGTTACACTAAAAATTTGAGTAGCGACAGGATCGGTTTTTGTTAGCTTATTTCTATAGTAATAGCTATAAACGTTACCCTAATGCCTAAAAAACTGGTTTTTCATTAAAAAAACCTATATATGCTTAATCTAAATTTCAAATTTTATTTTGTTCTCTTTTTTCTCTATGAAAAATTTTTACTTTACAAATTTTTGAAAAATATTCTACCTATAAAAATTTCATCGGATAGGCATAGGTTTACGTTGCCAAACAATAAACCAAAGGTTAATCTATTTTAGATATAATATTTTTAGAAATTAGCAGAATAGAAAAAGTTGCACTTTAAAAATATAAAAGAGGTTAAAAAATATGAAAATTGAGGAACAGATAGAGCAGTTAATAAGTGAAAATAAAAATAGTTTTGAGATAGCAAAGGTGATTAAAAAGGAGATTAAAGAGTATCTAAGTTCGCTGGATATTGTGTTTGAGAAGAGTCAAGGCAAAGATTTTTTGGTGCAACATACAAAGAAGATTGATTCGTTTATCAAGATTATTTACCAGTATGTTTTGCGAGATTTTTTCGGTTATTATATGCCGATGCGAAGCTCCTTGCCTATCACACTTGTAGCTTTGGGGAGTTATGGACGGGAGCAATTATGTGTGTATTCTGATATTGATTTGATGGTGGTTTATAAGCCGACAAAGGGTTATAATCTGTTGCCGATGATTGAGGCAATTATGCAGATGGCTTGGGATAGTGGGATGAATATTGGGCATCGGGTGCATCAGATTGGTGAGCTTTTTGAGGCGAGTAATAGTGATATTACGATTAAGACGGCGATGATTGAGTCACGATTTCTAATAGGTTCTAAGCCGTTGTGGTTTGGGATTGAGGCGAATCTAAAGCGAATGAGAAAATATGAGCAAAAGTTTTTTATCACTGAAAAATTGGTCGAATATAAAAATCGTGTGGCGAAGCATAAGCTTTCGATGCAACCAAATATCAAAGAGAGTATGGGTGGGCTTCGAGATATGAATATGCTTTTTTGGGTAGGTAATATTTTGTATGGGGTGAATCGAGTCAAGGATTTGGAGGGGTCGCTGATAAATGAAAATGAGTACAAGGAGATACGAAAGGCGGTGGAGTTTTTGTATATGGTTCGCTCAGCTCTTCATCTAAGTTGTGGTAAAAAAATAGATACACTCACGCTCGATAGACTTTATGATGTGGCAAAAAAACTTGGATTTTCTAGCACAAAAAATAGAACGGCGGAGATTCAGCTGGTTCAAAGGCTTTTAAAAAATATGTGGAGTATCAATATTATTTCCAATATTTTAATGCGAAAAACTGTTAAAAATATCAATTTTGATAAAAAAAATATTGCTAAACTCAAAAAAAATAGGATAGATAAAAATTTTTATATTCACAATGATACCCTTGTGACCTCTTTTTTTGCTAAACCAGAAACTATGCAGGAGGTTATAGAGAAACTTTTTAAATTTAAAAGCTTAAATATCGATTTTGATATTACATTTATTGATTATCTCAAAAAAAGTCTTGATGGAAAGATTAAAATCCAGACCATTAGGGAGCTTTTTGCTAAACCTCACATCTATAAATTTCTTTTTGCTATCTATGAAGCGGGGGCTTTGGCAAAAGTTTTTCCACCACTAAAAGCTGTGATAAATTTGCCTCAATTTGATGGTTATCATCAATATCCTGTGGATATTCACTCACTTTATACGGTTAAATATTTGGAAAATATCAAAGATGAAAATATTTTAGAGGTTTATAATTTGCTAGATGCCCCTCACCAAATGGTGCTAAAGCTGGTGGCATTACTGCATGATTGTGGTAAGGGACGGGTGGAAGACCACTCGATTTTGGGGGCTAGGATTTTTAAATCTTATGCTCAGAAATTGAAATTAGATGATGAATTGATTGAAAATGGAGCTTTGCTAATTGCCCACCACACAACTATGAGCAATATCGCCCAACGAAAAGATATTTACAATGAAAATGTGATTTTGCAGTTTGCTTCACCGCTTAAAAATGCTAAAGTTTTGAAGATGTTGTATGTGCTGACCTATGCGGATATGAGTGCGGTTGGTGATAATATATATTCAAATTATAGTTCAAAATTGATATATAAACTTTTTCAAAATGCTCATTATTATATTGATAATAAAATTTTGATGAATGAAACTCAACTGCGAATCAAAGAGGAAAAAATATTGCAAAAAGATGAACGATTTTTAAATCTTTCAAGGCTCAAACAGAAAAAAATTCTATCAATTACCTCAAATCTTTTTTTCATCAAAAATAAAAAAGATAAAATTCTAGAGATTATAGATTTTGTAGAAAATACAAAAAATGGATATATCTACGATGTGGCAAATACCAAATCCCTCACTATTAAAATCGCTAGAGATGCAAATTATGGTCTAAATCTTGCATATCTTTTGGGCAAATTATCTCACCTCCAAGTTGTTGCAATTGATATTTTTAAACTCTATAACGAGATAAAATTTTTCAAAATTGAGTTCAAAGAGAGGGTTGAAGATTTTGAGATTGATTACATTAAAGAGATTATCAATAACTCCTACGATATGAGCAAAAAAGTCAAGCTTAAAAAACCGATTATCAAAAAAGAGGAGCTGGAATATAACTGCAATCACTCCAAAAGTTATGCCAGAATGACCACCGATATTCAAAATCAAAGAGGCTTAATGGCTTATATGGTGTATGTTTTTGATGAATTTAATATCGACATCGTCAGCACAAAAGTTCAAACCATCAAACAACGGGCTAGAAATCTATTTTTGATAGAAAAAAATGGAAATTTTTGTGCAAATCAAACAAAAGTATGGGATAAACTGATTAGTACCAAAAAATAAAACAAACTCTTAAGGTGTGATTTTTTCACACCACCCCT
>JAOZPA010000182.1 GCA_029932985.1 Campylobacterales bacterium | reverse complement strand
ATAATAGTGCATCTCATCATCCAAAAAATGTGTATTTTTCACCCCATCACTCAAAACCAAACTCTCATCCTGATCATCCATCTCATCACCATTTTTATCTTTTTTAAAAGAGCCGTGACCGCTGTAATAGAGGGCAAAAGTATCACTATTTTTCAGATTCTCTCCATAATTTTTTAGTGAATCCTCAAGTTTCAATGAGTTTTTATTATACAAAATTTTCACCTCAAAACCCCAACTCTCAAAAAGCTTCTGCATCTTTTCAATATCTTTATCAATTCCATTTAAATCAGATTCATTACTTTTGTAATCACCAACCCCCACCAATAAAGCCTGTTTTTTCGCCATCAAAACGGTAGAAAAAAACAATAAACAACATATAACTATCAATTTTCTAAACATCTAAATCCTTTTTTATTTTTAATTTCAGTCCCCTCACCGCTATCTATTTCTCTTTTCTCACCATCTCTATAATTTCATTTTTGACAAATTTCAGATTTCTATAAATCCCTTTTAGTTTTTCAATATCGGTACTATCGAAGTTTGGAGATATGAAATATTGATATTTATTCACTCCCAATTTTTCTAAAATTACAAAATTCCAAATTGCCCCCGTGATAAAAGCTCCTCGAATAGTTGTGGTTTTATTTAACTCCACCGCCGAAATCATCTCGGCTAAAAGTTGCGGTCGGGGATTTCCAAACTCTTCCGCTTTTTTGAACTCTTGAATAAAAAAATAGGGCTTTTCACAATCAACTAAACCCTTTGCAAATACAAAATCAACATTGCCATTAAAAATAAATTTATCAGTTTCATAATTCAAAGCTGTTTCATAAAATCCCCTCATCTCATTTTGATATGACAAAAATTGAACTTTATTTAGAATTGGAACTATAAAATAAGCCTTTAATTCATCTTCATTATAAGTAGAAATCAATTTTCTATTTTCTGCCAATAAATTATCTAAAAAATCCAAAGTTTCCGCATCTATGTCAATCTTATTATTTAACCATTCATCAAAGATAGATTCATCCAAATTTTTTTTAATATGAACTAATTTTTTTAACTCTTTATCTCTAATCTTGCTAAAAGTATAAGTTTTAATTTCAGGAATAGTTTCTGTTTTTATCCCCTTTAACTCTAAAATTTCTCTTTCTAACTCCCTATTTCTCTTTAATAACTCTTCATTTGTCATTTTTTCCTCCTAATTTTATAATTCTGATTTTAGTCCCCTCACCGCTATCTATTTTTCTTTTCTCACCATCTCTATAATTTCATTTTTAACAAATTTCAGATTTCTATAAATCCCCTTTAAATCTTCTAAATTTGTACTATTAAATACTTTTGATATAAAATATTGATATTTATCCACTCCCAATTTTTCTAAAATTACAAAATTCCAAATAACCCCAGTAAGGAAAACTCCTCGCATATTTGTGGTTTTATTTAGTTCCACCGCCGAAATCATCTCTGCCAAAAGTTGCGGTCGGGGATTTCCATAATCTTCACTTCTTTTAAACTCTTGAATAAAAAAATAGGGTTTTTTAGCTCTTCGCAGTCCAGTAGAGATGATAATATCCACCTCACCACTCAATATAAATTTTTCATTTTTATAAGTTAATTTTTCATCATAAAAATCTTTAAAATCATCTGTTTTAAAATTCACTCTTATCAGTAAAGGACTCAAAAATCTCATCTTCAAATTTTCCTCACTGTATATTGATAGATATTCTCCCTCCTCCTCCAAAAGCTTCTCTAAAAATTTTTCATCATTTTTCTCTAATTTTATACTATTATTAAACCAATCATTAAATTTATTTTTATTTAATTTTTGAGAAATCTCCACAATATTATCCAAATCAACATCTTTAATTCTGCTATATTGATAGGTTGGAATTTTTGGAATAGTTTTTTTAACCCCTTCTAATTCTAAAATTCTTTTTTCTAACTCCTGATTTTTTTTTAATAACTCTTCATTTGTCATTTTTTCCTCCTATTTTTATAATTTTGATTTAAGTCCCCTCACCGATAAATCAATTTTTCAAAAAATCATTTAAATTAAATATTTCTATATTAACATCCATTTTTTTAATTCCTTTATCTTCTGTGATAAAAGCTTGACAGTTTTGTTTTATAGCACATTTTAATTGTAATAAATCTTCAAAATCAATTTTTCTATTTTCCTTGCAATATTGATGATAAATTTCCAAGCTTTCATTTAAAATATCGCTAAAATGATAAATTTCAAAATTACTATTCAAGCTATCAAAAAATCTCCAAATAATTTCACATTTCGTACCATTTTTAGAAGCGATATATTCAATAGTTGTTAAAATATTTTCACTTGTTGCCAAAATCTCATACTTTTGGCAAATAATTTCATAAACTTCAATCGCTTTTTTATGATTTTGCCTACTTGGTAATAAAATATCCAACAAAATATTAGCATCAAAAAATATTTTACTCATAAATCCTTGCCTTTATCTCTTGGTGAGAAAATTTTGAAAACTCTTTGCCTTCGCCAAACTCTCCCACAAAATCAAGCAATGCCCTTTTTTTTCTCTCTATTCTCTGATTTTTATAATCTAACTTAGATATATAAATAAACTCATTTAATGCCTGAATTATTACCTCTTCTAACTTTACTTTTTTTATTTTCATAAATTCCAATAATCTATTTTCCATCTCTGAATTTTCTATTGTCAATGTAAGCATTTTTTCTCCTTTTTTTTCTGGAACCTCAAACTTGTTTGAGGCTTCTATTATGCCCTAAACAAGTTTAGGGTTCCCAGTTATTTTTGACTGATTGGGAAGTTTCGGCTATTGATTCTGATATATGGAGATTGTTCAAAACCTTTTTCGTGAGCTTTATCATAAACCGCATTTTCCGTGTAGCTTTTTAGCTCATTGATATTTACCACTCCATCGCCGTTTTGGTCGGATTTGCCCTCTAAACCTTTGGTCAAAAAGTAGGTGAAGATTCCGTGTCCTTTGTAGCCGTCCATCGATTTCTCTTTTGAACTGCTTGATGCAAATAATGAACTTCCTATCGCTCTTTGCAAAAGTTTCATATTTGTTTCATCTCCTGCGGATTTAAATCGTATATTTTCCGCCCCTGCTCCTGCATAACAAGTATCAAGCACCAAGATTTTCTGTTTCGCATCCACCATTGCTAATAGATTTGTCAACTCATCCTCACTCAAAGCGGTTTTATCCAGATTCGCCTTATCGGTAAATCTCACATCGCTCGTAAAAAGATAATATCTATTTGTCGATTTATTGATAGAGATATTTTCGCCGTGAGATGAAAAATTGACCAAAAAGAAATCCAGCGGTCGAATCTGCTTTGCAATCTTCCTAAAAGCCTCCTCAATAGATTTCTTACTTGTCTGCTCCTTTGTAGTCAACAAAGTAACCTCTATCTTTTCAAACAATCCCCGTGAGTGTTTTTGCAAAGTTGCCACCAAATGTTTCGCATCCTCCACAGGATAAAGCAAACTCAAAGATGGTTTTCTAAACTCCTTTATCCCCACCGACAGCACAAAAAGTTTTGGTTTTGCGTGATGATATGAAGTTTTGGCGTGTATGGTCAAAAATTGAGAATCCGACTCCATACCATTTGCCCTATTTGTAGCTACGATTTTGAAC
>JAOZPA010000058.1 GCA_029932985.1 Campylobacterales bacterium | reverse complement strand
AGATATTCAAATCTTTACTATATTGATACACTTTTTTAAAATCACTCATCTCCATCTTTGTTTTTTATCTGATATTATATCAAACTAATTCTAAAAACTGCCCCATCTTTATTATTTGATACTGTGAGTTTTCCACCGCAATGCTCCTCGATGATAGTTTTACTCATATAAAGTCCTAAACCTGTACCGTCTTTTTTGAGTTTAGTGCTAAAATATGGGTCAAAAACTTTTTCTATTATGCCTTCGGGAACTCCACCGCCATTATCGCTTACCTCCAGAATATAACTTTCACCATCTTTAAAAGTTGAAACTTTAATATAAGCATCTTTTATTTTTTTTTCTACAAGTATATCTTCAGAATTTTTAATTAAGTTTAAAACAACTTGTTTAATTTCATTGGAATAAGTTGTAAATTTTTGATAACATTTTAAATCCTCTTTTATTGTAATATTTTTTTGTATTAATGATTCTTTTACTATAGAAAAAACATTTCTAATAATTTCACAATAGGTTGTTTCTACTTTTTTTTTATTTTGTTTGAAAAAATTTCTAAAATCATCAATAGTGGTGCTTATATGCTGAACATTAGACATAATATTTTCAAGTCTTTCTATAAAAAATTTATTCTCAATTTTATTTAATTTAATTTTCATTTTAAGGGCACTTGCATTCATTGATAATACATTTAAAGGTTGTCGCCATTGGTGGGCAATCATACTTAGCATCTCACCCATCTGAGCAAGTCGAGATTGTTGAAATAACATAATTTGCTGTTGTCTATTTTTATTTACTTCATCTATAATTCTAGATTCTAAATTATAAATTAAATCTACTATCTGTAACTCTTTTTTTACTTTAGCTAATAACTCTTTTGGCTTAAATGGTTTTGTAACATAATCAGCTCCACCTATGTCATAGGCTTTTTCAATACTCTTTTCATCTGTTTTTCCAGTTATAAAAATAATAGGTATATTTTTTGTGAATGGATTTTCTTTAAGTTTTTTACATACTTCAAATCCATCCATTATTGGCATCATAATATCTAGTAAAATTAAATCTATTTTTTCTTCATTTGCAATTTCAAGTGCATCTTCACCATTTGTGACATCTATTACATTGTACATATCTAAAAGCTTAATAATAATATCAAGATTTATAGGTGTATCATCTACTACTAATATTGTTTTATTTTCCATCTATATCATCTCTACTATAATTTTATATTTTCTTTTTTGCACTAAATCTTTAATCTCCTTAAATAATTTTTCATCTCTACTTGATATATTATATTTATATATTTTTTCAAGTACCGAACTGCAACCTTTTGATTGTCTTTTTAAAGCAAATTGTTTTAGATTATTTAAAAATTCAGTTCTCATTTCTGTATCTAGCTCTGGGTAATTCATATTTAAATTATCTTCTTTAAAATTTAATATTTCCAATTCCTCTATTACTATCCTTAACTCTTCATAAAACTTAAATAATAAATCTTTATCTTCTAATCTATTTAGTTTAATTGTTATTTCATATAATGAGATAGCACCTATATTTGCAGATAAATTTTTCATTGTATGTATAACTCTTTCAAACTCTTCATTATTTAGATTTTCTAATTCTAAATCTTTATTATCAGTATAAAAATCTTTTAATACTTTTAGATATAGCTTTTTACTATTTCCCATATATGACAAACCTATATCTGTATCTATACTTTTAAATTCTGGTATCTTTAATTCTATCTCATTATCAATAACTAACTCTTGAATATTAACTTTTTTAGATATATATTTCAAAAGTGTTTCATATAGTTTTTTGACATCTATTGGTTTATTTAGATGTTCATTCATATTAGCTTGTTTTGTATTTTTTATATCTTCTTCCATCGCATTTGCAGTTAACGCTATGATTGGTATCTTTTTATCTATTTTTCTTATTATTTTAGTAGCTTCTATCCCCCCCATTATTGGCATCTGTATATCCATAAATATTAATTCATATTTATCTTTATTTAGAGTAAATATATTTATCGCTTCTTTTCCATTATTAGCTATATCTATATTAATTCCACTATTTTCTAAAACACCTATAATAATCTCTTGATTTATAATATTGTCTTCCACTAGTAAAATTTGACTATTTTTTAGAGTTGTTATTTTATTTACATCAAAACTTTTTTTGTTTTCTATCCTATCTTTATCGCCTTTAGTAAGTGAAATCTCAAAGATAAATTTACTCCCTTTATTTTCTTCACTCTCTACCCAAATTTTACCATCCATTAATTCTACTAATTGTTTAGATATAGACAATCCTAATCCTGTTCCACCATATTTTCTAGTTACACTCCCATCTGTTTGAGAAAATGACTGAAATAGTTTGATTTGATTTTCCTTGGATATTCCTATACCTGTATCTTCTATTGTAAAAGTAAATATATCATTTTTATTTGAAATATCTATTTTAATATATCCTGACTGAGTAAATTTAATTGCATTATTTATCAGATTTATTAATATCTGTGAAATTCTTAAACTATCTCCATATAGATATATCATATTTTTATTATAGTTTATTTCATAATTAAGAGATTTTTCATCAGCTTTAAATTTAACTATATTTGATATATCATTAAGCAAATCTTTCAAATTAAAATCTATCTTATTTATCTCTAGTTTTCCAACCTCTATTTTTGAAAAATCTAATATATCATTTATAATACTTAATAATCGATTTGCACTATTATCTATTTTTTCTATATAATTTTTTTGCTTATTATTAAGATTTGTTTGTAGTGCTAGATATGACATACCAATTATTCCATTCATTGGAGTTCTTATCTCATGGGACATATTCGCAAGAAATTCTGATTTTACTTTTACAGATTCTTCTGCTTTAATTTTTGCAATATTTAACTCCTCTGTTCTATCTTTTACTTTTTTTTCTAAATTTTGGTTGATATATTCTAACTCATCAAAGGATTTTTGTAGCTGATTTTTCATAATATTAAAAGAGTCCGCTAGAGTTCCTATCTCTTGAGTCGTTTTTTCAATATTAATATTATCTTTTAACTCCCCTTGTGTAATTCTTTTTGTTGCTATACTTAATGATAGAATTGGATTAGTTATTTTCTTTGCTATTATAAAACTTAATATAATAATAATTAATAGTATCAAAATCCCCATCTGAAGATTCAATTTTAAATTACTATAAACATCACTCATAAAATCATTCTCATCTGTTACTGTTATAATTATCCAATCTAATCCATATCTATTTTTAAAATTTGATAATTGAACTATATAATTGGATTTATCTATATTTATATCTAAAATAGTATCTTTATTTACTGTTTTAAAACTTTCAATATTTTTTAATATTTGCTTTGTACTATTATAAATAATTGTATTTTTTGCATTAATAGCTTTAATTCTTTGTGGTTTTTTCTCATCTTTTACTTTTTTAAATAATTTTTGCTCTGTGGAACTAGCTATTAAATTTCCATCTCGTTCGATTATATAAAGTGTAGTATTTTTACTTACTTTTGTATTTTGTAAATAATTTTTTATCTTTTCAAGTGTTAAATTTACACCCATCACTCCTTGAAAAGTTCCATTTCTATCAATTGCTACTTGAGCCGCAGTAATACCTAGTTTATTTTTATTTTTCAATACATATATATTGCTCCAAATAGGGGTTTTAAATTTTACTGCCTTTTTAAACCATCCTCTTTTTGTAGAATCATAAGTATTTGTCTTAACTAATTTATCTCTCTTATTATTTTTTCCAATAGTATAAAAATTTCTATTAGGAACAGTATGAGATATTTTTAATAGATATTTGCCTTTATTATTATCAATTCCTAATATATGACCATCTTTTGTCCCAAAATATACATCATTGATGGTTGGAAATTGTTTTTGCTGTTTAAAAAAATATTCCTCAGGCTCTTCAAATAGTGAATGTGTAGTTATCTCACCCATTGCAAAAGCATCTGCATTTATTTGTGTAACTATATGTGGTTTTTCAAAATATTTTTCCATAGTTAACTTAATATTCTCACTTGATTTTGCTATCAATTGATTTACAAATAATTTATTTGAAGTTTTACTATTACTATATGAAAGGTATGTAATTGAGATAAAATATATTATTGATATAATAATAAAAGGTATCACCAATAAGGAATTTAATTTTATCCTTTTTTTTATTTTCGGCATCTTTGTTTTCTCCATCTTTGTTTTTTATCTGATATTATATCAAACTTATTCTAAAAACTGCTCCATCTTTATTATTTGATACTGTGAGTTTTCCACCGCAATGCTCCTCGATGATAGTTTTACTCATATAAAGTCCTAAACCTGTACCGTCTTTTTTGAGTTTAGTGCTAAAATATGGGTCAAAAACTTTTTCTATTATGCCTTCGGGAACTCCACCGCCATTATCGCTTACCTCCAGAATATAACTTTCACCATCTTTAAAAGTTGAAACTTTAATATAAGCATCTTTTATTTTTTTTTCTACAAGTATATCTTCAGAATTTTTAATTAAGTTTAAAATCACCTGTTTCACCTCATTTGGGTGAGATTCAAATTTTTCTTCAAGCTGAAAATCTTTAATCAACTCTATATTTTTGCCCATAAGTGAATGTTGGATAATTGTCAAAACCGCCGTAACCAGTTGATCATAATCAATCTCTTGCCTTTTTTTATTGGTCTTAAAAAAATCTCGAAAATCATTGATTGTAGCACTTAAATGTTGCACAAAACCAGAAATATTATCAGCCTCTTTTATGACTGTTTCAGAATTGATATTATCAAGCCTAGCCTTTATATTAAGATTTACACAAGTGACACTAATCGCATTTAGAGGTTGTCGCCACTGATGGGCAATCATACTTAGCATCTCACCCATCTGAGCTAATCGAGATTGATAAATCATCTTTTTATCCTTTTCCCGATTTTTCTCCACCTCATCTTTTACCCTTATTTTCAAATTAGCATTTAAATTATTTAACTCTTTAGTTTTATCTTCAATCTCTGCTTCCATTCCATTATGCAAATTATTTAACTCCACCGCCATTAAATTAAAATTATTTGCCAAAAGCTCCAACTCATCATTGCTATCTATATTAACTTTTTCATAAGATTTCCGATTTGCCAATTTCAAGGTAGCTTGATTTAGCTTCCCTAAAGCCTTGGAATACTTAAGCACAAAAAATGATATTATCAGAGTAGAAATCAGATAGATAATTCCCAATAATTTTATATGCTCCTGTATGATTTTTGCCTCCTGTTTTTTAACCCAATCAAACTCATAACCAAATAAAATTGAACCTGAAGTCAAGGATTCAATGTTTCTTAATTTTTTTGCAGAAACCTTATAAATTTTACCATTATGTTTTATCTCCTGAAATTTTTTATTATCTTTTAACAAATTTTGATACACTAAATAATTGATAGGTAAAATTGCCAAATTCTCCACTCCACCCCATTTAGTAGAACTCATAACCGCACTATTTCCAATAAATGCAATCTCCAAAGATGTATTTGCTTTTATATTCTCTAAAAAAATATCATTCACAAAATACCCCACCAATAACACTCCTAACATTTGATTATCCTCCTCAATCACCGAAGAGGAGTAGATGATAAAACTCTCCTTTTCACGAGCCATTTTTGTAATTGGATTTTTAGTTTTAAGAGTTTCCTTGACTATATCATAATATTTCAGCGAATCCCCAGCCCTGTAAATACTTCCTTTTTGAGCCAGTACAAATCCATTTTTATCAAGCACAATAATCGTATCAGCGGAAATCTTTCTCTTATCAACAGAGATTATTTTACTAATTTCATCATAATTTTTCTCCTTTATCTTTGTATGAAAATTCCCATCATAAGCTATCTCTTTTGCCCACATCTGCGAAGCTTGACCCATAAATGTGATAAAATTTTCAGTTGTATGTTGAGCAGAGATAAAATCTTGTGACAGTTTTTGACTCATTCTCTCCTCTAACTGTTTTTGCATAATTTCAATACTCATAAAAAACCCAAAAGCCAAAACAATAGTCACCAAAACCATCGCCTTAAAAACTATCTTTTTATAAAATGGAACTTTCATAACACCCCCCTATTTTGCTATTATTGTCTGATTTTCATCTTTTAATATCTCTTCTACCGTCTCATTTTTATCAAAATAAAACTTTTTATACTCTCGCTTTGCCCACTCCAGACTTTTATCTGTATGACACCCACCATTTTGACACGAGTTTGGCATACCATATTTTTCCGTTGCTTGTGGAGGAATAACCCTAAACGCATGACTTCGCAAACTAAACTTTCCACCAGTTTTCACAATCTTTGGCATATGGCAATCTGCACAAGTAATTTTATCGCTCGAACAGGGAAAATGTTTTTTTGTTTTTTTCATAGTTTTGGTATCTTTCGTATGACACCCCACACACATATCACTCGCCTTTACCTTTTTATCCCCTACATTATGTGGATTATGGCACACCACACAAGTTATATCCTCTTTTGCATTTGCAAGTGTGGGCAAAATCACTTTTTTTTCATCCCCCCACCGTACTTGATTTCTCTTTGCCACCACATAATCTCCACTATGACACTTCAAGCACTTATCCTCAGGCACTCCATCTCCACACTCTTTTCGGATTTTTGTTCGCAAATTTTTCAGAGATTTAGAATGCCCCGACCTTGCAAAATCTGCATACTCTTGATGTCGATTTTTGGATATTCCATTACCCCACCAATTTTCACCCTTTTTATCTGTTGCAGGAGAGGTAGGCTCAAAATACTTACTTATTTTTTGCCCTGGAAAATACTCCAATGGAAAATTAAACTGCACCTCTGTTTGGTGTGTACCAACCTTGTTTTCAACTCCTCGACTATGACACTGACCACAAATCGCAGATTTAATCGATACCACAATATCCATCTCTCTCTCCAGCTCCTCCCTCAAAGAGTCAGAATTATGACAAAGATTACACTCTGTTTTTTTGAGCATTCGCTTATTTTGGATATGCTTACTACCTGCTGAATGACAAGACTCACAACTCACCCCATACTCAGAAAACTCACCCGTCTCAACATTTAAACCCGTAGTATGACACCCATTACATTTTTGAGTTAATGGTGTTTTGTGCCATTTTTTGACTTTGTAGGGTATCCATTTTTTAGTAAGATTCATCCATTTTGCAGGAAATGGATAATACTCTCCATCTATTTTTCGTGCAAAAACTTGCTCCCATTGATAACCAATAATCAATTCAACATCTTTTTTTTCAAAGTTCACAAAATCTGGCTTATTTTCAAAATCTGCCAAAATTTGAGATTCATCTGTATATTCCTTAAAAATTTTACGATGAGATGAGTCATGCCAAGTTTTGTGTTTTTTTTTGTGACACTCTTTACAAGTTTCAGAACCCACATAAAAAGGTTTATCACCCCTTACCATTGTCGTATCTTGATGTTGATAGGCAAAAATAGCCATACCCACTATCAAACCTATAAAAATCATATATTTAATTATTTTCATAATATCCTCCTATTATTAAACTTTTTTTAATTGTTATGGGTGCTTTGCCAAATAATAAACCTAACCCAAAATCACTCTAAACACTGCTCCATCTTTGCTATTTGACAAAGTTAATTTTCCCTTACAATGCTCTTCAATTATTGCATTACACATATAAAGCCCCAAACCCATACCATTTTTTTTACTTTTTGTGCTAAAATATGGATGAAAAATATCCTCTATTATCTCCTTCTTAACTCCACCACCATTATCACTTATCTCTAAGATATATTTCTCACCCTTCTCGTAGGTAGAGATTTTTATAAATGGATTTTCAACTCTTCGACTTAAAAGAACCTCCTGAGCATTTTGAATCAGATTTAAAATTACTTGTTTCATCTCATTTGGATAAATTTCAAATCTTTTTTTACAATTTAAATCCAAAATCAACTCTATATTTTGATTGATGATAGAGACTTCAATAATACTTAAAATATTTTTAACAAGCTCAGTGAAATCTGTCCATTCTCTCTTTTTATTTGATATAAAAAGATTTCTAAAATCATTAATAGTATTACTTAAATTTTGTGAATAATCGGAAATTTTATCAGTTTTGGCTATCACATCCTTATTATTCAAATCATCAAATCTAGCTTTAAGATTAATTGAAATACTAGTGGCATTAATAGCACTCAATGGTTGTCGCCATTGATGGGCAATCATACTCAACATTTCACCCATTTGAGCCATTTTATTTTGGTGAAATATCTGCTTATCTTTTTTTTGATTTTTTTCCAACTCCTCTTTGAGCTGTTTTTCTAGTAGATAATTATATCTGGAATAGGCAAAAAATATCAAAAGAATAATTATCAAAAATCCCCCAACGGAAATCTGTTTATATTGATAATCCTCCTCAATAACCATACTAAGCTTGGTTTGCTTTAGCTCAATATCTATAATTCCCCTAAGCTCCCCAAATTTATAATCATAAGCTTTTGTATATTTTTTTTGAATAATCTCTGGAGCATTCTCTTTTTTGCCGTGACATTTCAGACAAGACTGCTTTATATAAAGAGGTTGCGAATAGTAATATTTATCATCAATCTTTTTAAATTGATATTTTAGATTTGTATCTTTTTTAAACTCTGCTATCACATCTAATTGTCTTTTATCAGCTTGATTAATTTGATTTCGGGGATTGTCAGATACTGTTTTTATGATAGAATCAAGATTATATTCTGAAAACATTCTCGATATTTTATTGGTTGTTGTTACTGGTAAAAAATCTATATTTTTTTCATCTAATGTAGTGTAGTTTTTTATAAAAATATCTTGATAAGTTTTCCTAAATGCCAAAAGTAAATTTGTGATAGATTTAGCTTCATATTCGATAGAAATTTTTTTAATCTTTTCTGTTTCAATTCTCTCATAATAAAGTTTGGCAACTAAAACCGCACTAATAACCAAAGCAAAACCTATAAATATCTTAAGATGTTTATTCAAAATATATCTCCTAACTCGTCTAAGAATATTCTATTTTACCAAAAAACTATTATATTTTGATAAAAATTATGATAAAATAAAAAAATAACTTGAAGAGAGGGGCAAAATATGTGTAAAGATTGCGGTTGCAGTATAACTGAGAATAGTGATAAGGATTTAATCCTTGATAATCCACTATTAAATGATGATAAAACTATAAATATTATAAGTAAAATTTTAGACAAAAACAACCATGAAGCGGAGCATAATCGGGAGCATTTTAACTCTCACAATGTTTTTGCCATAAATATTATGAGTTCTGCTGGAAGTGGGAAAACTGCATTGTTAGAGAAATTAAGTGAGATTGAGGATTTTAAATTTACCGTGATTGAGGGGGATTTAGAAACTTCCAAAGATGCCGAGCGACTAAGGGCTAAGGGGATTGAGGCTCATCAAATTCAAACAGGAAGTGCCTGTCATCTCGATGCTTTTATGGTTCACAAAGCCCTCCACCACATAGATTTGCATAAAATTGATATTTGCTTTATCGAAAATGTGGGAAATCTGGTTTGCCCTGCAAGTTACGATGTGGGTAGTCATATCAATATTGTGCTTGTGAGTATCCCCGAGGGTGAGGATAAAATCGCTAAATATCCCGTAATGTTTAGAAAAGCAGATTTAATTATATTTACAAAAACTGACCTTTTGCCCTATTTTGATTACGATTTGGCAGCGGAAAAAAAACAGGCACGAAAATTAAAGCCAAATGTAGATATTTTGGAGTTTAGCACCAAAGATGACCAAACCACACAAAAAATTGCTAACTGGATAAAATTCAAAATGGAGATGAGATAATGTGTCTCTCAATCCCCTCAAAAGTTGTCAAAATTGACAAAAAAGCAAATGTCGCCACCCTTGATACTATGGGAATCAAACGAGATGCCTCTTTGGCATTAATGGAAGATGGAGCGGTGGAAATTGGAGATTATGTTTTGCTCCATATCGGATTTATTATGAATAAAATTGATGAAGTCTCCGCCCTCGAATCACTAGAAACCTACAAAGAAATCTTAGAAATTATGGATAGAGAGGAAAATAAAACCATCGGTGAGGGGTCATGAACCTTAAAAATCTTTATGATGATTTTCGTGATGGCGAGACTATTAAAACTTTTGCAAAGATTATCCAAAAAGATTCTAAAAAACTAAAAAGGTCGATAAATATTATGGAGGTTTGCGGAGGTCACACTCACACGATTATGAGATATGGACTTAAGCAACTCTTGCCAAAAAATATAAATTTTATCCACGGGCCGGGGTGTCCTGTGTGCATTATTCCAAAGGAGCGAATCGACCACGCTTATATTTTGAGCCTACAAAAAGATGTGATTTTGGTGAGTCTGGGTGATATGATAAAAGTCCCTGCAAGTCACGGAAGTTTGCAAGATGCGAGGGCAAATGGGGCGGATGTACGGTTTATCTATTCGCCTCTGGATTGTCTAAAAATTGCTATTGAAAATCCGAAGAAAAAGATTATTTTTTTCGCTATCGGTTTTGAGACTACTACACCGATGACTGCGGTTTTGCTTGAGATGGTGATTAAACAAAATATTAAAAATCTTTTTTTTCATATAAATCATATCACTGTCCCCGAGGTTATGGGAGTTTTGCTAGATGACCCGACAAATAAAATAGATGCTTTTTTAGCTCCAAGTCACGTGAGTGTGATTAGTGGTGCAAAGATTTATGAGATTTTTCCAAAAAAATATAATCGCCCCGTGGTCGTGAGTGGTTTTGAGCCTGTGGATGTGATGGAGTCAATTTCGATGTTGGTCAAGCAATTTATAGAGAATCGTTGTGAATTGGAGATTGAGTATAAACGAGCGGTGGATTTTGAGGGAAATGTGAAAGCTCAAAAGATAATAGCAAAATATTTTAAAACTAGAGATTTTTTCAAATGGCGAGGTTTGGGAAATGTGGCAAAAAGTGGATTAAAATTAAAAAATAGATATAAAAAATATGATATTGAATTTATCTACAAAGATTTACTGCCTCTCACCGAAGTTAAAGACCATAAACTTTGTATCTGTGGAGATATTTTAAAAGGTATTGCTACCCCACTAGAGTGCAAAATTTTTGGGAAATCCTGCACACCATCATCACCTGTGGGGGCTTGTATGGTCAGTAGTGAGGGGGCTTGTTCAGCTTATTTCAAATACGACTTTATTTAATATCGAAATATTTGTTAAGCCAAACTCTCTCCGCTGGAGTCATTATTTTTATCTCAGCGATTTTGCTTTTATTTACATCGCTTACTATTAATAGGTCTCCATCGATTTTCAAAAACTCTTTTCCCCACATCTTCTCTAGCTCGTCTAATCGAATATAAACTTTACTTGCTGGTGGCTTTTCGATTTTGCCCGTGATTTTGCTCACTATCGAGAGTCCAAGCATCCGTTTCTCTATAAAATAGGGTGTGTAAAGGGTAATCTCTTTGTAGATTCTCGCAGGTTTATCTTCCGATTTAGATCTGTCCATTAGTGTAATGCTCATCACAGCAAAAGCTATCAAAAATGCAACCAATAATAGATTGCTCCATTTTTTATCCATCTGTTCTTCTCCAATTTTTTATCTCTTTTTGGGCGATTTCACTCAAAAATTTCATTCTCTTTTCACCTTTAGGTAACTCTTTTCTGTATCTTTTCATTTGGGTCAAAAACCCCGCAACCGAGTTTGGAATCAACTCTTGCAAAAATTTACGAATCTCTTTTGCAAATGCTGGTGAAGTTCCAGAGGTTGATATTGCAATTGTCAAATCTCCTTTTTGGATATAGGAGGGAAATAAAAAATCACAATTCTCACGGCTATCGACTGCATTACATAAAACATTATAACTCTTCCCCTCATCATAAATCGATTTTTGTAGAGATAGATTATCAATGGCAATTATTGCAATCTGAAAATTTTTAATATCACCATTTTCATATTTTCTTTGCCAAACTTTGAGATTAAATTTCTCAATCAAAAGTTGCATCTCCGTAGAAATATGAGGCGAAATTATTGTAATTTTCTGACTAAAATCCAAAAGATGTTTAAGCTTATTTGTCGCTATTTTTCCACCTCCAATAATCAAAATCTCAAGATTATCAAACTTCAAAAATGCAGGAAAATAGTTCACTGATACCCTTTAATGAAAATTAAAAAAAACATTTTAACATAATCTTTGTTTAATATGGTTAAAAGTTCTAGTTTTATATAATCGTCAAAAAATAAGGATAAAAATTGAAACAAGAGATACTATCAAGAATACAAAAAAATTTTCCATTGGTGCAGAAGCCATTTAAGCAGATTGCAGATGAGTTGGGGATGAGTGAAGATGAAGTTTTGAAGATTTTACAAGAGGAGAAGGGTAAAAATATTATTCGGCAAACTTCAGCGATTTTTGACACAAAACGGCTAGGTTATCAGTCTTCGCTTGTGGCATTTGAGGTTGAGGCAGAGCAGATTGATGAGGCGGTGAAGGTTATAAATTCTCATCCAGGGGTTTCTCACAACTATGAGCGAAATCATTCATTTAATATTTGGTTCACAATGGCAGTTCCTGCAGATTCCGTTTTGGGGCTTGAAAAGACCATAGAGTTATTAGCAAAATTGACTAAAGCCAAAGATTCTATAATCTTGCCTACACTCAAACTTTTCAAGATTTCGGTTAAATTAAATACGACTGGAAAAGATAAAAAAAAGGAAAAGGTTAAAAAACAAAATTTTAAAAAGATGGAGTTGACGCCGTTTCATTATGATGTGGTGCGAGAGGCTCAAAAAGATTTAGAGATGATTAGTGAGCCGTTTGGTGCGATGGTGGCGGAGCTGGGGATTAGTTATGAGAAGTTTTTTGCAACGCTTAAAGAGTTTCAAGAGGCTGGTGTGATGAGGCGATTTGCTTCGATTTTGAACCACCGAAAAGCTGGATTTAATGCAAATGCGATGGTTGTTTGGGATATTGAGGAGAAGGATGGTGTTGAGATAGGTGAGGCTGTGGCTAAATTTTCGGCGGTGAGCCATTGCTATTTACGACCAAAATATCAAAACTGGAAATACAATCTTTTTTCTATGATTCACGGCAAAACTACGGAGGAGACAAATGGAATAATCGACGAAATCGCTGATGAAATTGAGTATAAATCCTATAAATCTCTCTACTCTTCACGGGAATTTAAAAAGGTGCGAATCCAATATTTCTCCCCAGAATTTGCAAAATGGGAAAAATCTAACATCTAAAAACTATTTTTGTTTTATCAATCTCTCTGCAATTAGTTTCATATCTTTTTGCAGATAGAGAATTTTTTTGAACCTATCTTTATAAAATGGAAGTGAAATTTTTTGAAACTCATCTTTATCAAGATGTAGATTTACACACCAAATAAATTTCAGTTTTCTATTTTTCAAAGCCTCAATTGATAAAAGTGTATCATTTATACAACCCAATTTTGATGGAGTTACAAGCAAAGTTGTAGCATCAAAAAATTTAATCAAATCTATCATAAAAAAATCTTTCTCTATGGGGACATTCAATCCTCCAGCCCCCTCAATCAAAACAATATCACATTTTTTAGCAATTTTTTTATAACTTTTTTTGATTTTCTTGAAATCTATTTTTTGACCATTTTTCGCAACATAAGGAGCAGATGGTAATTTATATTGAATAGGCACAATATCTTTAGCTGTAAAATTCTTAAAATCAGAATTATATTTTTGAACCATCTTCAAAAGTTTTGCCCCATCAATCGGAGTTTTAACAACCCCCGTTTCAATCGGCTTAAAAAC
>JAOZPA010000057.1:6749-13881 GCA_029932985.1 Campylobacterales bacterium | reverse complement strand
TTGCTATGTGTCGTGGTGGGTAGGATTTGGGTGAAAAATGAGAAGTTACCTTTGACGGAGTTGTATAATACAATTAACGATTCTGTCGCAATCAAAGATATTTTAAAGCGGAGAGGATTTGATGTTATCTATCGAGAAAATGTCACAAAACGAGAATTTAGAGATGTTTTAAAAAAGTTTTATCGCAAATTAGGGCGAGGTGGCACAGGGGTTTTATATTTCTCTGGACACGGATTAGAATCTAGTGGTCAAAACTATCTAGTTCCAATAGATGCCAGAATTGATGCAAAAAGCGATACAGAGTTTGAAGCTATCGCACTAAATAGAATCACAAAACGGATGCAAGGTGCTGGAAATAGACTAAATATCGTGATATTAGATGCTTGTAGAAATGACCCTTTCGCAAAAGCTTCTGGTGTGGGAGGACTAGCAAAATCCGAACCAATAGGGCTTTTTGTCTCTTATGCCACAGGAGCTGGAAAAGTTGCAAGTGATGGCAGATTTGGCGAAAATGGGCTTTTTACTAAATACCTCATAAAATATATGAAACAACCACTTAGTTTGCAAAAAGTCTTTAGAAATACTAGAACAGCTGTTTATAAAGCTTCAAATAAATCTCAATTTCCCGCAATCTATGACCAAACTATAAATGGAGATTTTTATTTTACTTTGCCAAAAATTACTGTTCCCGATATTATTCCTATTCCAGTCCCCTCACCGCTAAATAATGGAAGTGGAGAGTTCACTCCCACCAAAAAAGGTATCACAATTGTAGATGGTTTGATGTGGCAAGATGAAAAATATACATCTAAAGAGAAAAAAGCTTATAATGGTGATAGAACAGAATATGGTAAAGTTTTAAATTGGCATAATGCAATTAAATATTGTAAAAATTTGAATTTAGGTGGATATAATGATTGGAAATTACCAAATAAAAAAGAGTTAGAGAATTTGTATAAACAAAAATCAAAACTTAAAAATTTTAGCTCTAGTTATTATTGGTCTTCTACTTCCTATGAGGGCTATAAGGACTATGCTTGGATTGTGGGTTTCTACTCTGGCTATGTGGACAGCAACCATAAGAACGGTAATTATTATGTTAGGTGTGTTAGAGCAGGAGAGTAGTTACTTGTTTCTTGTTATCCCTGCTCCGCAGGGCGAAAATTTTTTTTTCAGTAGGGTCGGCTTCTGCCGACCAAATTAATATCAATCAACAAATAATCTTTTTTGGTAAATTAAATTTAAAATGTTGGTTTATTTATTGAATAAATAAAAAATGCGATTTGGTAAATTGACATTAAATTGGTGCGATAGAATCGCACCCTACGACAAATAAAGGATCAAAGATAAAGAGCATAATTACTATAAATCCTGCTATTCGTTCTGGGAAGCCTTGTATTAGAACACTTAGGATTACGGTTTATGATATTTTGGATATGTTGGCTTCGCAGATGAGTTATGAAGAGATTTTGGAGGATTATCCAAAATTAAAACAAGAAGATATTTTTGCTGTTTTGAGATATGTTGCCGATAAAGAACGGCGGACTGAAGTGGTGAGAATTAGTGCATAAAATTCTTTTTGATAATAATATTTCTCATAGAGTTATAGCTAGAATATCTGATATTTTTCCAAATGCAAATCATGTGATGTTGGAATCTTTGGATGAATCGACAGATATGGAGGTGTGGCAGTTTGCTAAAAAAAATGGCTATACAATAGTTACCAAAGATTCTGATTTTAATGATTTGGCAATTTTTCAAGGCTCACCACCAAAGGTTATTTGGATAAAAATTGGTAATTGTAAAGTCACCAAAATAGCTAAGATTTTAATAGATAATAGTAAAATTATCAAAATATTTTTGGATAATTCAAATAGTTCTATTTTAGAGATATAAAAAAATTATATCTAGATGAAAGGAGATTGAAATTTATGACAGCTAAAGAGTTTGATAAAAAATTTGATGATGGTGAAGATGTTTTGGAGTATTTTGATTTGTCAAAAGCTAGAAGATCTAATTTAAAATCTAAAAAGATAAATATTGATTTTCCTACTTGGATGATAAATTTGCTAGATAAAGAGGCGGAGCATATTGGAGTGAGTCGGGAATCTATAATTAAGGTTTGGTTGGCAGAGAGATTAGAAAACTCATATATGATAAAATCTTCTGGTAATTTGCAAGAAAATAAAATTTCTGTTCGGGAATTTTAAGCCAAATATTATAGAGTAGGAGGAGAAAATGACAACATTTAATTATTCATCGGTAACACTTAATGATTTAGAGAAATTTTTTGAGATAAAAAAGTTGAAAAGTAAAGATATATTTAAAGATTGGTTTGATAAAAGATATGAATTAAATAAAGATGAAAATGATTTTGTGGAGCGATTGGTGGATATGCACTTTCGGCATATTAATAATTATTCAGAGTTGGAACTTGTGGGAAAAGTGATTGCTCCAATTTTGAATAAAGTGAATTTTATGATGGATGATAAAAATATTCGTGATTGGTATGAGGTGGCTTTAAAATATGAGGATGATGAGGTTTGTTTTAATGGGCGGTGTGATTTTGTGGTAGCTAAAGGTTATGACAGTCCGATAAATCCCTATTTTTTTATTCAAGAGTTCAAGCAAACTTCAGCCTCTTTTCCAGAGTATCAGCTAATAGCAGAGATGATTGCATCTATTAAAATTAATAATAGTGATATGATTAAAGGTGCTTATATTATGGGGCAGAGTTGGGTTTTTGTAATTTTAAAAAAAGTGAAAAAAAATAGTTACAATTATCACATCTCAAAAATGTATGATTCTATGGATATTGATGATTTAAAAAGGATTTATAGAATTTTGCAAAATGTAAAGCAAGAGTTAATTGAAAAATAAATTTCCGTGCGGGAATTTTGAGCCAAAATATGTTTAATGACAAGGAGAGATTATAGTTTTATTGCATAAACCAACACTAAAAAATATTCCAAATATGCAGTTGTTAGTAAAAGATGAAGTGGAGAATGGAATTATTTTGTATCGAAGTGATAATGAATTAGCCACCAATATTCGCTCATATACGATTGCAAAAAGTGGAGATAAACTCATAGGATTTGTAGCTCTTCATATCCACTCAAATACTTTAGCAGAGGTAAGAAGTTTAGTAGTTGATAAAGATTATCAAAAACAAGGTGTTGGTAAAAAGATGGTAAATAAACTTTTAGTAGAGGCGAAAAGCTTAGCTATAAAGGATGTTTTCACTTTGACTTATCAAAAGGCTTTTTTTCAAAAAGTTGGATTTCTGGAGATTCCTAAAACTGATTTACCAGAACAAAAAATTTGGAGCGACTGTATTAGATGCAAACATTTTCCAATCTGCGACGAAATAGCTCTAATAAAAACAATATAGCAATTTTTGCACTTTTTGTGCTGATTGTTGTATATGAATCGATTATATCAATCTATCCATTCTTATCTCCGTTTTTTGGAGTGATGTTTCTATACACATTTGAGATTGAAAAAAGTAAAAATAATTTTTTAAAAATCTTACTTTTTCTATTTATAATTTTGTATGAGATAGACAAAGATTTTGTGATATTCTCCTATTTTCTTTTTTTCTATCTATCCAAAAGATATGTAACTTGCTGGGTGCAAAATTTCATTTTAAGTAAAGTTTTGAAAATTGTTTTTTTCGTAATCTATGCCTATTTAGGTTATTTTCTATTAAATTTTCTACTCTCATATTTATTTAGCATATTTACTCCAATTTTGGGGATTGAATATCTATTTTTTATTATTATCGATATAACCTTAGGATTACTACTTTTTTATGCAAAATAGAATAACATTTATAGCCGCCATTTTTTTACTTTTTGCTATTTTAATAATATCACGAGTCTATTATTTGAGTATAAAATCTCATGAAGAATACAAATATGCAGCGATAGAAAATACCACAAAAACTGAACCCATCGCCCCAATTCGAGGAATCATAAAGGACAGAAACTCCTACCCCTTAGCCGTAAATGAGCAAGGTTTCGCAATCGCCGTCAAACCACATCTCAGCAAAAAATCAAAATTAGAACTTTTATCTACAGAATTAAAATTTATTGAAGAAAATTTATTTGACCAAAACTCTACGAAACTTTTTAAAATTTACAAAAAACGAGATTCGCCATATAGCCACACTTTTGTTAAGGTTATCGATTTCATCTCCTATCAAGAGATTTTAACTCTATACACCAAAATCAATATTAGAAAAAATTTAAAAATTATTCCCGCTTATAAAAGATATTATCCCCGTGAAAATTTAGCATCCCACGTCATAGGTTATGTTTCAAAAGCAAATATAAAAGATGTTGCAAAAGACCCCGTCACGAAATTAACTGGCTATTTTGGCAAAGATGCTTTGGAGCGAAGTTACAACAAAATTTTGCAAGGTACAGCAGGATATAGAAAAACAAAAGTCAATGCCTACAATGAAGAGATTGAGGTTATCGAGGTCAAAGAACCTACAAGTAGCAGTTTAACCCTCTCCCTAGATGTCCAACTCCAAGAGTATATTGGCAAAATTTTTGAGGGGCGAAGTGGTGTGGTGATTGTGATGGAAGCGGAAACTGGGGCAATCCTCTCAGCGGTGAGTAACCCCGAATATGATTTAAATAGTTTTGTGAGTGGAATGAGTGTGGCAGAATGGAAAGCATTATCAACAGATTTCAACCACCCCTTCACAAATAAAATTATAAATGGCAAATACCCCCCTGGCTCAGTTATTAAAATGGGTGTAGCTCTTAGTTTTCTAAACTCTGGAATTTTCAATGAAAAAAAATATTTTTACTGCTCAGGTGGTATAAAAGTGGGAAACAGAAAATTTAGATGTTGGAAAAAATATGGTCACGGAAGTGTAAATGCTATTCGTGCAATTCGAGAAAGTTGCGATGTTTATTTTTACGAGGGAGCTTTGATTACAGGTATTAATCATATTGCAAAACATTTGCGAAGATATGGATTAGGGCGAAAAACAGGGGTTGACTTATTTTATGAATCAAAAGCAGTTGTGCCAGATAAAATTTGGAAACGAAAAAGATACAATAAATCTTGGTTTCGTGGAGAAACAGTTGTAAGCACCATCGGTCAGGGATATTTTTTGGTAACCCCACTGCAAATTGCAAAATATACCGCTTTTTTAGCCACGGGTAAAGAGGTAACACCCCATTTTGTATCACACATTGATGATGAAAAAACAAATTTTCCAACCAAAAATATACTTAACGATTTTGAAAAAGGCAAAATTAATATCATCAGAAAAGGGATGTGGGAGGTTGCAAATCATCCACGAGGTACTGCTTATTGGGGTACAAAAGGGGTGAAAGTGGTGATAGCTGGAAAGACTGGAACAGCTCAAGTGGTAGGAATCCCCCAAGGCGAAAAAACAAGAATGAAGGAGGAGGAGCTAGAATATTACCACCGTTCCCACGCTTGGCTAACCACCTATGCCCCATTTAAAAATCCAAAATATATCGTCACCGTTTTGGTTGAACATGGCGGACACGGAGGAAGTGCTGCTGGTGAAATCGTCAAAGATATATATAATATGCTTATAACTCTCAGATATATAGAGGCAACTAGGTAACTATTGCCTCCCCTCATCACCTTAAATATTTATTGAAGAAATTCAATCATCGGTTTGATTCTTAATTTTTTTGCATAATCCAAAGCCGTTAAATTACTATTATCTCTCCCTTTAACATCCGCTCCTTGCGAAATCAAATATTTACACATATCCAGATAATTATAGCAAACCGCCTCCATAAATGGGGTAAAACCACTTTTCCGTTTAGTTTTTGTAGGATTAAAATTATGACTCTCCACCAAATATTTCACAAGTGTCAAATTATTTTTCTCCACCGCCAAATCCAAAATCCCAACCCCCTGATTATTTGTATAATTCACATCACACCCAACCTCAATCATCATCAAAATCGTATCCATATCACACCTATGATGAATCGCAAAACTCAGCAAACTCTCCTCATTTTCATTCTCATCCTCCACCTCAATATTCACATCATCAAGCTTTTTCAACTCCACCTTTATCTTCAAATAATTATCTTCCTCTATAAATTTCAAAATCTCCAAAATTTCCCTTTTCTTAAGTTATATCATATTTTTTATAAAATAGCAATTTATGATAGTTTTAAAGCCAAATAAGATACAATAAAGTAAAAATAAGGAAAACTATGGAGATGAAAATCAAGGCAAAAGCAATGGGCGATTATATGACTAACTGTTTTATTGTGACTATTAATGAAAAGGATTTAATTATAGATGCAGGGCTAGATGCGGTGGATTGGGTAATGAAATATAGCAAAAATCCTGTGGCGATTTTGAACACTCACGGACATTTTGACCATATTTGGAGCAATAAAGAGCTTAAGGAAAAATTAAATATCCCTATCTATATCCCCAAAGGTGATGCTTTTATGTTGACTAATGACCCTTTTCATAAAAACACACCACCAAGTGAAGCTGATTTTAAAGTAGAACCTGATGCGGAGATTGAGATTGAGGGGATTAAGGTTAAGTTTCATCATTTCCCTGGTCACACCCCTGGAAGTAGTGCGATTGAGATTGGAAATACCCTTTTTAGCGGAGATTTTATATTTAAAGATAGCATAGGTCGGGTTGATTTTCCCTATTCCAATCCAGAAGATATGAAAAAAAGTATCCATAAATTTATCAATAATTACAATAAAAAAACTATGATTTACCCTGGTCACGGAGCTGGAACAGATACAAATTCTGCTAAAAGAATGCTAAAACCGTGGCTTAATTTTTTATAGATTTTAGTCCCCTAACGGAAATTTTATTTTCAGATAATATAGCAAAAAGGAGAAAAAATGAAAACTTTAAAGTTAGAAGATTTACCACAATATACCTATAAAGATTATGCTTTATGGGAGGGAGAGTGGGAATTAATAGATGGAATTATCTATGCAATGAGTCCTTCACCGACAGAGGGACATCAAGATATTAGTGGAGAGATATATGCGGAATTTCGAGGATTATTGAAAAATTGTCAAAAATGCAAACAGCTTTTAGCACTTGATTGGAGAATTGATAATAATACGGTGGTTTGTCCAGATAATTA
>JAOZPA010000057.1:0-6649 GCA_029932985.1 Campylobacterales bacterium | reverse complement strand
TTTTAGCACTTGATTGGAGAATTGATAATAATACGGTGGTTTGTCCAGATAATTATGTAGTTTGTAGTAATTTTTTTGTCAAAGAAAAACACAATAAAATTCCACCATCGATAATTTTTGAGATACTTTCACCCTCAACTCGTAAAAAAGATGAAACTATAAAATTTGAGCTTTATGAGGAAAATGGAGTGAATTATTATGTGATGGTTGAGCCAAATAAAAAATTTGCCAAAATTTACAAGTTAAAAAATGGTAAATATGAGTTTCAAGAAAAAATTAAAAATAAAACTTATGAATTTAAGTTAAATGAATGTAGTTTTGAATTTAATTTTGAAAATATCTTTGAATAATAAAGGAAAAAGATGAAAAAAATTTTAATAACAAATGATGATGGCTATGATGCGGAGGGTTTAAAAGCCCTTATTTCAGCGGTGAGGGGACTTGGGCATATTACGGTGGTTGCTCCCTCTACTCAAAAATCGGCTTGTGGGCATTCGCTGACTCTCTCAAAACCTTTACGATTTATATCGGTGGATGATGATTTCTTCAAGGTCGATGAGGGGACTCCGAGTGATTGTGTTTATCTCTCTTTGTATGCTCTTTTTGATGAAAAGTCTCGACCAGATTTGGTGATAAGTGGGATAAATGAGGGGTCAAATATGGGTGAGGATATAACTTATAGTGGTACGGCATCGGCGGCGATGGAGGCGGTTTTACAAGGAGTCCCTGCAATCTCATTTTCACAAGTTTGTCAAAACGGATGTGGTGGTAAGGTGATAGATTTTGATTTGGCAAAAGAGGTGGCACGGGATTTGGTAAAAAAAGTTTTAGATGGGGAGTTTCCATTGGGTGAGCGAAAGTTTTTAAATGTGAATATTCCTCCCGTTTCTAAACAGAAATCCAAAGGCTATAAAATCACAAAAGCGGGACATCGGCTTTATGGAAATGATGCCCAAGTAAATAGAAATCCTAGAGGAGTGGAGTATTTTTGGTTAGGAACTCACAAATTAGAATGGGTTGGAAGCGATGATAAAAGTTGTGATTTAGAAGCAATCAACGAGGGATTTGTCTCAATCACCCCAATCCAATTAGATATGACTTCGCACGATGATATTGAAAATTTGAAAAGATGGATTGCAAATTAGTATCTCTTAGAAACGGTGAGGCTCATAAATTATCAATAACTTTAAACTTTTTTTTCTATCTTAATTTGCTATAAATGATTATTCAAGTATAATTAGCCATAAATTTAAATATAAATATAGGAGAATAAATGAAAAGAGCATTTAATTTTGGAGCAGGACCATCAGCGATACCTTTAGAGGTTTTAGAGGAGGCTCAAAAAGATTTGTTGGATTTTCAAAATTCGGGAATTTCGATTATGGAAGCATCTCACAGGTCAAAATTATATGAAAATGTGCATAATGAGGCGATTAGTTTGATGAGAGAGTTGTATCAGATTCCAGAAAATTATGAGGTTTTATTTTTGCAGGGTGGGGCGTCTATGCAGTTTGCGATGATTCCTTTGAATTTGTCTAAAAAGGGTGGAAAAGCCCAATATGTAAATAGTGGAAGTTGGTCAACAAAAGCGATTAAAGAGGTGGGAATTCAGGGGATTGAGTGTGAAATAGTTGCCAGTTCAAAAGAGAGTTCGCATAATCACATTCCAGCGGATATTAAGTTTGATAATAGTGCGGATTATTGTTATGTAACCTCAAATAATACAATCTATGGTACACAGTATAAAAGTTTTCCTAGCACAAAAGCACCTCTTGTAGTAGATGCATCTAGTGATATTTTTTCCTATTTGGTTGATTGGGATAAGATTGATTTATTGTTTGCAGGGGCTCAAAAAAATGCAGGTCCATCTGGAGTTACGATAGTGATTATCAAAAAAGATTTGCTTGAGCGAGTGGGTGATAATGTGCCTACAATTTTGAGATATAAAACTCATGCATCTAACAATTCACTTTTTCACACACCTCCAACTTTTGGAATCTATTTGATTAATTTAATTATGAAATGGTTGAAATCAAAGGGTGGAATAGATGGAATGGCAAAAATCAATGAGCAAAAAGCGAAAATTCTTTATGATGCGATTGATAATAGTGATGGATTTTATGTGGGTCACGCGGTCAAAGATTCCCGTTCACTTATGAATGTATCGTTTAATATTAAAGATAAAAATGCTGAACTTGAGGCAAAACTTATCCAAGAAGCGACTGATAATAATATGATTGGGCTTAAGGGTCATCGTTCAATTGGTGGGCTACGAGCTTCAATTTACAATGCGATGAGTACAGAGGGTGTTGAAGCTCTTGTGGCTTTGATGCAAAAATTTCAAAAAGAGAATAGTTAATGAAAAAAATTCAAACTTTAAACAAAATTTCGTCAAAGGGATTAGACCTATTTTCTCGTGACACTTATGAGATAGCGAGTGAATTTTCAAATCCTGATGCGGTAGTTTTGAGAAGTTTCAAGATGCACGATATGGAGTTTGGCTCAAATCTTCGAGCAATTGCCAGAGCGGGAGCAGGGACAAATAATATTCCTACTGAGCGATGTAGCGGTGAGGGGATTGTGGTTTTTAATACCCCCGGAGCAAATGCAAATGCGGTCAAAGAGGCGGTTTTGGCTGGAATGTTTTTGGCATCTCGTGATATTGTGGGTGGAATTAACTGGGTGCAAAGCATCAAAGATAAGGGTAGCGAAGTGGCTAAACTTGTGGAGAAAGAGAAGTCAAAATTTGGTGGAGTTGAGCTAAAGGGCAAAAAATTAGGTATCGTGGGGCTTGGAGCGATTGGAGCAATGGTGGCAAATAATGCCCTAGATTTGGGTATGGAAGTGGTGGGTTATGACCCCTACATCTCGGTTGAAGCGGCTTGGGAGCTTTCTAGCAAAATCCAAAAAGCTACAGGACTTGAAACACTTTTAAGCGATGTGGATTATTTGAGCATTCATATACCACTTTTGCCTAGCACCAAAGAGAGTTTTAATGGTGAAAAATTTGCAATGATGAAAGATGGCATAAAAATTTTGAATTTTGCAAGAGGCGGACTGGTAAATAATGATGATTTGAAATCGGCGTTAAAAAGTGGTAAAGTTTCATCTTATGTTACAGATTTTCCAGATGAGAGTGTGCTTGGGGTCGATGGTGTGATTCCTATCCCACATTTGGGGGCTTCGACAGAGGAGTCTGAGGAAAATTGTGCAGTTATGGCAGTTAATCAGGTGAAAGATTTTATGGAAACGGGAAATATCGTAAATTCGGTGAACTTTCCAAATGCTGTATTGCCGATGATAATTAGCAAAAATAGAGTCACAATTGCAAATCAAAATATCCCAAATATGATAAGTAGTATCACTACACTTTTGGCGAATCATAATATAAATATTTTGGATATGTTGAATAAAAGTAGAGGCGATTTGGCTTATACGATTATCGATATTGATAAAGAGATGCAAGAAAATACAATCAATGAGCTAAAAGCAATTGAGGGTGTAATTATGGTGAGAGTTATTTAATTCCACTGTGAAAAACAAAATATGAGGTAATTGAGATGATTGCCTCATTCTTTTATTTCAAAACAAAATCAAAGGTCAAAAATGACAGAAGCACAAAAGCTAGAGGCAAAAGAGCATTACGATAATCCTAAAAATAATAAAGCTTTGAAGGTTTATAATGCAAAGGGAATTGGCAAAAATCCAGATAATTTTGGAATGGTTGAGATGACACTTCTTGTGGAAGATGGAAAAATTAAAGAGATAGGATATGAGTTTAAGGGTTGCCCGACTATCGCATTTAATAGCTCAATTTTTAGTGAGACTGTCAAAAATGAGACGATGGAGGAGGCTTTAGATGTGGCAAATGATTTGCTAAATCGGCTTAATGGTAGTGAGATGGATGATGAATGCCCCAAAATGGTGCTGGTTTCATTTCAGGCTGCATTTCAAAACTATACAAATAATAAAAATGGTGAAGAGGAAAAAGAAAAAGTTCTTTTTATCTAAAACTTTTTATAGGTGCGATTTTATTGCACCTATAATTAGTTAATTATTACCAATATTTTTTAAAAAGATTTGGGCAAAGTAATTTTAAATCATCTGGTGAATCTTCATCCCATTTTTTGCCTTTTGGGTTTTGAAAAAATTCAACATCTGTACTTGGCATATCTTCTCCAGTTTTTTCCTCATAAATAGTAAAGGCGATATATTGATAACCTTCAAAAAACAGCTCCTCTTCAATATCCTCAAATTCAACTTCTGCAAGTGAATCAGGATTTGCTAAAGCCTCTTCATATATTTTTTTGCCCATAGCTACTAATGATGCTTGAAAATCTGAAAATGAATCATCACCACAACCACCATTTACAATATAAGCCGCCGCCCATAAATCCCATCGATAGGCTTGATTCTTTTTTTCATCAAAAAACTTTCCAAATTCAAAAATCTCTTTGGAGGTTAATTTATTTAATTCTGCTCTTATGTATTCCTCTTTTTCCTCAGAATCATTATTTGATACCTCAATCGCTCTTTCAATTATTGACCAAAAATCACTTTCTATCATTTTATCTCCTTTTTTTAATTTATCTCCTTTTTTTAATTTATCTCATTTTTTATAATTTTTGACAATTTACAGCATTCTATAATTTTTTGGCTTTGGGTTAAATTATCATCTAATAAAATTTTCACAAAAGCACTTCCCACTATCACCCCATCTACATTTTGGGATTTCTCCTTGGCGGTCTTTTCATTTACCCCAAATCCTATAAAAATATCTGTTTTGCTAAATTCTCTTATATCCTCTATAATTTGGGTTAAATCCTCTTTTTTTCCACTTCCTGTAATTCCTGCATAAGCGACTAAATAGATAAATTTTGATGAATTTGTAATAATTTTTTTTACTCTCTTTTTGCTATCGGTTGGGGCTACAAAATCTATCAAATGCAAACCATTTTTTGAAATTTCATCTTTATAAAGCAAAGCTTCCTCGTGTGGTAAATCAGGAATTAGAAAACCACTGACTTGTGCTTTTTTTGCCTCAGCTATAAATTTATCCATCCCTTTATGATAAAACGGATTAAAATATCCCATCCATAAAGTATCAATTTTGGGTGCTATCTCCTGTGAAACCTCAAAAAGATGTTTCAATTTAAACCCATTTTGCAAAGATTTCAAATTCGCTTTTTCGATAATTGGACCATCGGCTACGGGGTCTGAAAACGGAATCCCCAACTCTAATGTATCTACCCCATTTTCACCCAAACTTAAAGCTAAATCTTTTGTGAAATTCAAATCTGGATAACCTGTTGTGATATATGCTACTAATTTTTTCAATTCTTCTCCTAATGTTTAATTTGTTGGACTAAAAGCCCCTCACAATTACTTAGGATTAGAAATTAAATAATATACAATTTTTATCGCCAACTAACAGCACATCTTTGAATGAAATTTTTTCCCAATTACTCCAGTAGTTAGGCAAAAAAATTAATCTAAATCTACACTATTATTTGTCATAAAAATCATATCTTATTGAATTCCTATTCCTTAATGAATTATTATAATTCTGGTTTTGGGGTAGATATAAAAAATCCTTGGGCATAGTCTATTCCCAATTTTTTAACTATATTATAAACTGCATTGTTGTGTACATATTCTGCGATAGTTTTTATTTTTGCATATTTGGCAAACATTACAATGGTTCTTACGATTAATTGTGATTCTTTGTAGATGTCGATATTTTCGATTAAGCTTCCATCAATTTTAATGTAGTCTAAGTTTAATTTTAGGATATGTTCAAAGTTTGAGTAACCACTACCAAAGTCATCGACGGCAATTTCACATCCGAGGGTTTTTAGAATTTTTAAACTTTTATTGATTTTTGTATAATCTTTGATGTTATCACTCTCTAATATTTCGATGATAATTTTATCTTGAACACCGTGAGTATTTATGAGTTTTATGAGAGTTCCCATCAAATCTTTGTCGAGCAGGTCTTCTGGAAAAAAGTTTATACTAAACTGTTTTGGGCTGTATTTATAAACTTCAAAAGCTTTTAGTAACATATTTGTAGCAAGTCTTTTATAGAGCTTACTCTCTCTCGAGATTTCCAAAAATTCATCAGGTAGCAGAATTGTTTTATCTGATTTTATCCTCATCAAAGTTTCATATTTTACAATTTTTGATTTTTCTAAATCCACAATAGGTTGATAATATGGCATCACCCAATCTTTATCGATAGCTTCTCGCAAAATCTCTATAATTTTTCTATTTTCATTAATAATTTTATCTTGATTGTGAGAATCATCAAAAATTATATAGGGTTTTTTAGTTTCTTTCGCCGTAGAGATGGCACTATTTGCCCGTTTCAAAAAATCATTCTTCCCATAAGCCACTCCTATTGTAATGGTTATATTAATCTGATTATCCTCTATCATAAAAGTTTCTTCCGCCACTTTTTCACTTATATAGGATACAAAATTTTCCACTTTCTCTTGGGAGATTTCAGAATTTATAAGCATTGCAAAAGTATCAATGTAGAGTTTATAAAAAAGTGTAGTTTTACTAAATCGGTGCTTAGATAAAAAATTAGATAACTCAATCAAAAATTTATCACCAATATGGTATCCATAAAAATTATTTATATTCC
>JAOZPA010000181.1 GCA_029932985.1 Campylobacterales bacterium | reverse complement strand
CGAAGCTGCAGGGTCTTTAAATATTTTATTTAGCGACAAAACAGGCACAATTACAAAAGGAGAACTAGAGGTTGTCAAATTTATTTCAGCCCAAAATGAGTATAAAGATTTTTCAAATATCCCCTCCAAACTCTCAAACTATCTACTAAAAACCATAATGGTGGGTTCAAGCTCCAAAATCGTTTATGACGAAGATGAAAATATTCAAATAATCGGCGGAAATCAAACCGACCAAGCTTTATCCAGTTATGTTTCAAAATCCATTGGCGACTTTAGTCCCCTCACCGCTGAAAGGAAAATAGTATTTGATAGTAGGTGGAAATTTAGTGCAGATTCGATTGAGGGAAAAACTTTGATTAAGGGTGGGGCGGAAGTTATTTTGGCAAATTGTGATGAGTATCTTGATGAGTTTGGTGAGCAAAAAAAAATTGATAAAGAGTTAATCCAAAAAAAGATTGATGATTTGGCAAAGCAAAGTATGAGAGTGATTGCATTTGCAATTGGAGATGGAGAGGTGAGTGATTTAGAGGAAAATATTACTCCAACTTTGGCTAAAAATTTGAAATTTGTAGGAATGGTAGCGATTAGAGATGATATTCGTCCTGAAGCTATTAAGGCGATAAACGAGTGTCAAAAAGCGGGAATTTCGGTGGTTATGGTGACGGGTGATAATTTACAAACGGCAAAAGCGATAGCCAAAGATTCGGGAATTTTAAAATCTTCAAAAGAGGTTATTTTAACTTCGGATGATTTAGAAAATTTGAGTGATGAGCAATTAAAAGAGATTTTGCCAAATTTAAAAGTTATTGCTAGAGCAAAAGCAACTGACAAAAGCCGTTTGGTAAAAATTGCACAAGAGTTAAATCTGGTTGTGGGAATGACGGGCGATGGGGTCAATGATGCTCCAGCTTTGAAGATGGCAGATGTGGGATTTGCGATGGGAAGTGGCACGGAACTTGCAAAAGAGGCGGCGGATATTGTAATTTTGGATAATAATTTTAACTCAATTGAGAAGGCGGTGCTTTATGGCAGAACGATTTTTAACTCAATCCAAAAATTTATCACCTATCAATTAAGTGTAAATTTAACTGCAATCTCCATAGTTTTATTTGCCCCATTTGTGGGCTACGAGATGCCTTTTAGCTTGATTCAAATTTTGTGGATTAATCTGATTATGGATACATTGGCAGCCCTTGCTTTGGGAGGTGAGCCACCGCTAAAAACTTATATGCAGGAGAAACCAAAAATCCGAGGCACACATCCAATCAGTAGATATATGATTTGGGAAATCACACTTTCGAGTCTTTTTATAATAGCCATCGCATTTACTTTTATGCTAAATCCTACCATAAAGGAGTGGTTTCGAGAGGAGATATTTTTAACCGCATTTTTTAGCTTTTTCATATTTATAAATATTTTTAATGCTTTTAATGTGAGAACCAAAGGGGTAAATATATTTGAATATATTCTCAAAAATAATCTTTTTTTAGCAGTGATTCTACTAATTTTTACCCTTCAAATTATAATAGTAACATTTGGCGGTGAATTTTTTAAAACCCAACCACTCACCATAAATGAATGGCTGATAATAACTCTCATCTCATTTTTAATTATCCCTTTTAGTATGGGCTTAAAAATATTGAAAAAAGCCATTTTATGAGATTTATTTGGTGCGTTTGGGGGTCAAAAACCCCCTAATCTAGTTTTCTAGGATAAGTACCTGAGAGTAAATCGTGCAAAGCCCTTTTGTCTTTTCTGAAATAGGTAGTCCTAGAAAGATAGTGTTATTGCCAATTTTAAATTGCAAGTCCCAGGTCAGATATGAAAATATTTCAACAGATAGCCGATAAATATTATGTGCAAATCCGAGGAATCCATAGTGAACACTCCAAAAGCGAGGAGGGGATTTATGATATTAGCAATAAACGAAGATTAGGGGTCACCGAGGTGCAATGTGTGCAAAATATGATAGATGGAGTCACCGCCTTAATCGCAAAAAAGAAAGATTTAGATTAAAAAAACTGGGGTTTAACAACTCCTCACTGCTATCTATTTTTCTTGTCGTACCATCTCAATTATTTCATTTTTAACAAATTTCAGATTTCTATAAATCCCTTTTAAATCTTCTAATTTAGTGCTATCAAAATTTGCAGATAGAAAATATTGATATTTATCTTTTCCCAGTTTTTCCAAAATCACAAATCTCCAATGTTCACCAGTGATAAAAGCTCCCTGAATTGTTGTGGTTTTATTTAACTCAACCGCCGAAATCATCTCAGCCAAAAGTTGCGGTCGGGGATTTCCAAACTCTTCACCCTTTTTGAACTCTTGAATGAAAAAATATGGCTTTTCGCTTCTCTTTAGACCTTTGGAAAACATAAAATCTACTCTACCTTTAAAAATAAATTTATCAGTTTCATAAGTCAAAACATTTTCATAAAAAGCTCGAATCTTATCCTCATAAGAGAAAAAATTAACTTTATTAAAAATTGGAGCTAGAAAATAAATTTTCAAATCATCCTCATTATATGAAAAAATCAATTTTCTATTTTGCTTTAGTAATTTTTTAAAAAAATCCTCAACCTCCTTACTCACAACAATGTCATTATCTAGCCAGTCATCAAAAATAGTTTCATTCTCCAAATTTTCCTCAATATCCACCACACTTTTTAACTCATTTTCTGTAATTTTACTAAAGCTGAAAGTTGGAATTTTAGGAATAGTTTGTTTAATCCCTTTTAATTCTTGAACCTCTTTTCTTAATTTCTCATTTTCTTTTAATAACTCTTCATTTGTCATTTTTAACTCCTAGTTTTTTAAAGATTATAGCACAAAAGGCTTAATTACCCCGAGCGGAAATTTGTTTTTCTTGTCGTACCATTTGGATAATTTCATTTTTGACAAATTGCAAATTTCTATAAATCCCTTTTAAATCATCTATATTTGTACTATTAAAAACTTTTGATATAAAATATTGATATTTATCTTTTCCTAATTTTTCCAAAATTACAAATCTCCAACTTTCACCAATTATATAAGTTCCTTTTATCTCACTCCAATTATTAAGCTCCACCGCCGAAATCATCTCAGCCAAAAGTTGCGGTCGTGGGTTTCCAAACTCTTCACTTTTTTTGAACTCTTGAATGAAAAAATAGGGTTTTATGGCTACTTGCAAACCAGAAGAGACCATCAAATCCGCTCTACCATTGAAAATAAATTTTTCAGTTTTGTAATTTAAAGGTTCATTATAAAAATTTCTAATTTTAGCTTTCATCATAAAAAAATCAACTTTATTAATCAAAGGCACAATAAAATTCGCCTTTAAATCCTCTTCGTGATAATCAAAAATTAATTGACCATTTTTATCAATTAGTTTTTGCAAAAATTCCGTTACATCATCTTTTATTTTATAGTTAAAATTAAACCATTCTTCAAAAATTGATTCTTGTTCATAAATTTTTTCAATATTTACCAATTTTTTTAAAATAGCATCAGTAATTTTGCTAAAACTATAAGTAGAAATTTCTGGAACAGTTTTTTTCTTAATCCCTTTTAATTCTTGAACCTCTTTTTTTAATTCTATAATCTCTTTTAATAACTCTTCATTTGTCATTTTTTCCTCCTAATTATTTTTATCATATTATAGCACAAAAGGATTAAGTCCCCCGCACCGATAAATTGTTTTTTGAAACCTTTTAAGTTTTATTCCTTTTTTAGGATTT
>JAOZPA010000056.1:9900-14006 GCA_029932985.1 Campylobacterales bacterium | reverse complement strand
ACTACCTCTGATGTCTCTATTTTTTTAATCACTAGAGGCAATTCACTTATATCACAACTACTATCATCTTTCATCATACATATATAATCATCTATATCTATACCTATTTGGATTCCAAATTTATCTTTTATCTCATCTTTGCTAGGTAGTCTTACTTTATATTTAGAGTAGCTTCTATCTTTCTCTAAAATAAATTCAAACTCCTGTTTCTCATTATCTTTTTTTATAAAATCTTTAATAAAACTTATAGATGATAAATCTCTACTACTATTTCTAGCCATATAGGCAAATGCTAACTCATTAAAGTATATCTCATTATCATCGATAAATAGAAGTGCTTCTAAAAGTGAAGTTTTGCCTACATTATTATCTCCAACTACTAAATTAAACATTCCTATATCATCTAAGGATATACTTTCAAACTGTCTAAAATTATTAATAGTAATTTTTGAGAAATGTTTTATATTTTCTTGACTTTCATCTTTGGGATTTTTAGAAATATGTTGTAGTTCATTTAAACTAAACTCTTTATATGGTAAATCAATATTAAACTTTTTATATTGATTATTTAACTCCTCTAACCACTTCTTACTAGCACTATCTTTATTTATTTTCCAAATAGTTTTTGCCCATCGTTTAAGCAGGTAGAGATATTTAATCTGTTTTAAAGTTAGATTTTGTATTATATCTTGATAAAACTCTATTAGCTCAATTAGATTATCTTCAAATCTATATTCTATAATTATTCCAATAGCAATTATCTCATCTATATTCTCTACATCTATATATGATAGATAGATACTTAATGCCTCTTCATCATCTTCTATATTATTATCTTTTTTATACTCTCTAACTATCTTTTGTGCAACTATAAATTTAGCCTTATCATAAGGTTCTTCATAGAAATCTATCTCTTCCCATATATTAATTGCTTGTTTATACTCCTCTAATTGATAATATATATTTGCTATCTCTTTTTGTAAGGCTGTATCTGTAGATTTAGAAATATATTTTAAAACCTTTACAAATTCTCTTTTGAATTCAATTCGTGTAATTTTTTTCTCAAAAATCAATAATTCATCTATTAACTCATCTCGCCAATCTAAATCTTTAATCAAAATATAAAGTGGAGATAGATTATTTCCTAAAATATTAATCTCTTTTTCTATCAATATCTCTCTATTCATAATTCTAGCAATAATCATTCTTATATCTTGTTCTGCTGACTTTAAATTATTACCGATTTTTTCTAAATCATCAAAATATCTTCCCTTAAAATAGGAGATAGATGCTTTTTCAATATTTTGTGATTTTAAATAATATTCACCAGCACTTTTGTAATTATTTTTTATCTCTTCAGCTAAGGCTAAACATTCATTAGCCTCTTTTTCATATCCTAATTTAAAAAACTGATTAGAAGCAACTCTTAATCTTGCAGAATTATTGTGATATTCTCCCTGTTTTTTATCTTTCTTTGCATTCTCTAAAGCATCATTTTTATTACTTATTAAAATGTGATTTATTGAATATCCATTATACTCAATAGTATTGTTTTTTAAATTATCTAATATTTTCCATTTGTCATTAATTTCTGCATTATCAACAAGTTTTTCCCAAAATTTCTTTTTTGATTCTTTACTATCAATAATAATTAGTTCACTTTGAGCTCTAGTTATTCCAACATATAATTTATTAAAAAAATATCCTATTTTAAATAGTTCATCACTATTATTTTCTTTTAGAGATTCAAATTTATCAAGAAAATATTCACCAAAACCATATAGTACTACTTGTTTATACTCAGCACCTTTTGCTTCAATAGAAGTTTTTACCTCTATTTTATTGATACTAGATAGTAAATTAGATTTTTTTACATATTTATATTTTTCTTGAGAATCTATTGGAACTATAAAAATTTTGTATTTTAATTTCTCTACCAAATCATTTTTTAATTTACCATCATTATGTATATCTCCATAATTTAGAAATAGATTAAATTCCCTATCTATATTAGAAATTGGTCTTTTAGCTTCTTGTGGTTGAGCTTGTTTTATTCCTAAATTTTTAACTCTATAATATTGTATAAAATTTGCCAAGGCTACAACGGAGTGGGATGAACGATAATTAAGAGATGGATTATAAATATTTTCATTATTATTATAATTAAATCCTGCTATCTCTTTTAGTTCCTTATATAATAAACTTGTCATCTCATCTTCTCTAAAACCTGTTGGATTTACTGTTTGGTTTGGGTCTCCTGCAAAAATAATAGGTACTTGTTCTATTTTAGATAAGTCATATTTTAAATATTCAGACATTCTTAAAATAAATTGAAGCTCAACTTTACAAAAATCTTGTGCCTCATCACAAACTATTACACTATATTTACCTTTTATATCCATATTAATATTATCATGAATATATCTTATTATTTTTAGTTTATCCCAATATCCATCATCAAGTAATTTTTCATAAAAAGGTAAAACATTTTTTTCTATTCCTATAAATTTATCCATAGATATAACTTGTGATGAATATGGTATCTCATTTGTATAATTTTCACTCTTAATCTTTTTTGATAAACTATATCCATAAATATAAGTGATGATTGTGAACCAAGACTCTTCAGCAGAGTATTTATTTATAATATGAGTTTCTAAATTTGAATTTTCATAAAGTTCTTTAAATATTGAAAAATTTAAATATTTATCATCAATAAAATTATCTCTATCACGATTAGATAATAGATTTAATAAAAAATTCTTAAAAGAGTGGAAATATTTTTTACTACTATTTATATCTTCTCTTGAAAGACCATTAAATTCTGGATTATTTGTTAAAAGTTCATAAACATATTTTTTTGTATCATTTAATAATTTTTCATTTTCAGTGAGAAAAACAATCTCTCCATCTATCTCTCCTTGAGTTTTATAATAATAAACATTTGAAAATAGATAATAAAGCATTGTAGATTTACCACTACCAGCTTGACCATTAATATAATATGGAAATTTGAAATTTATAAAAAATTGACTTTGTTCATTAGTTAAAGATAAATTACTCATCTCTTTACTTTTTTGAATAGCAAACCATAAATCATCATCTGAAACAGTCCATTTAGGGTATGACCTATAAGAGTTTCTACTTACATCCTCAATATCTTTGCTTATTTTTAATTCACTTTTTTCCAATTCTTTAATAGATTTTTCCCAATACTCCTCTTGTTTTTGGATATGTGAACCATTATATAGAATTATAATATTTTTATTATCTATATTTATTTTGCTATATAAAATACCTATATTATATTTAATGTATTTGTAAATTTTAATATCATCTATATTCCTAATAATATCATTTTCTAAATTATTATCTCTAATATCTTCTAATACCAATCTAAATGTATTTACATATTTATCAATCATTCCAGTTTTTTGAGAATTATCTAAAGCATATCTAACCCATTGTTCTGTCTCAAATATTTCATTATTTAATTCTAATTTAAAACCATTTAGCCAATTTGTTAAATTTCGAGGTGGATACTTTTGTTTAATAAATATTTTATTTTGACTTTTTTTATACTCTTCTTTAGCATTATCTATATCTTCTTTAGATAAAGGATTATTTTTTAACCATTCTACATTATAGAATATGCTATAAATTTTTCTATAGATACGGTCAAAATCTTTACTTAAAATAATATCTCTAATAAAAAAAACTTTTCTATCAAATATATTATTATTTTCCTCTATAATAATTCTGATTTTAGGTGTTGATATTTTTAAAACATATAATCCCCCTCCAAAAGTTTGAATATTACCTATAGAATCTAAAGTATTTCTATTTTTAAGCTCTTCAATTCTTTTAATTATATATATTTTGTTTTTATCTTTATCTATTTTATTGGAAAACTTATTGCAAAAATAAAAATTTATCACTTTCTATACCTTTTAAATTATTTAAAAACTCGTTTGAAAATTGCATCTACATTTTTGGTGTAATAATCGTAATTAAAACATTCTCTAATTTTTTTCTCACCCAATTTTTCGGCAAGTTCTTTATCTTCTAGTAAATATTGCAGATACAAACTTTCCCCTTTTTTATTT
>JAOZPA010000056.1:0-9800 GCA_029932985.1 Campylobacterales bacterium | reverse complement strand
AAGTTCTTTATCTTCTAGTAAATATTGCAGATACAAACTTTCCCCTTTTTTATTTGTAGTGGCTTTGCCTTGCTGAATCTGCTCCCAGACCTTCATCGCATTTCTTTGCACAATCGCATAAGCATCTTCTCGGCTAACTCCAGCAAGTGGAAGTTCTAAAAGCACCCGTTGAGAAAACACCAGCCCACCAGTTAAATTCAAATTTTTTATCATATTTTTAGGCATTACTGTAAGATTTGCAATTACATTATTCATTCGGTGAAGCATAAAGTCAGTTGTAATAAAAGTATCAGGAAGCCAAAATCGCTCAGTCGAACTATGAGAAATATCTCTTTCGTGCCACAAAGCCACATTTTCCATCGCTGGAGTTGCAAAAGCTCTAATAATCCGAGCAAGTCCTGTAATATTTTCAGTTAAAATTGGATTTCGTTTGTGTGGCATAGCACTACTACCTTTTTGACCTTTCGCAAAAAACTCTTCACACTCATAAACCTCTGTTCGTTGCCAATGTCGTACCTGCACCGCAAATTTTTCGATAGTTGAAGCAAGTAAAGCCAAGGTGGTTGCCAGTCGAGCATATCTATCTCGCTGAATCACTTGATTACTAGCTGGAGCAGTTTTTAGCCCCAACTCTCTACAAGCCAACTTCTCTAATTTCAGCGGTGAGTGTGCAAAATTCCCCATCGCTCCACTAATTTGACCTACCGAAATCACTTTTTTGGTCTCTTTTAAATTTTTCAAATGTCTTTTCATCTCATCATACCAAACTGCCAACACCAACCCAAAAGTGATAGGTTCACCATGAATTCCGTGACTTCTACCTACCATTAGAGTCATTTTATGCTCATTTGCTCTTTTTTTAATCGACTTCATCATCATCTTGACATCTTTAATAATTATATCAATTGAATCTCGCATCTGCAAAGCAACCGCCGTATCAACCGTATCGCTACTAGTCATTCCATAATGAAACCATCGGCTCTCATCGCCCAGACTCTCCGCCACACTGCCTGTGAAAGCGATTAAATCGTGCCTCGTCACCGCTTCAATCTCATCAATTCTCTCTACACTAAAGGTAGCATTTTTTATTATTTTTTTAGCATCTTTTTTTGGAATCAAGCCAAGTTTTCTCCAAGCTTCCACAACCGCAAGTTCCACATCCAGCCACGCCTGATATTTTGCTTGAATATTCCAACGATTTTTCATCTCATCTCTTGCATATCTTTCAATCATTTTTAATCCTACCTTAAGTCTTGAATTTTTTTTAAAAATTGTATTCTAACTAAAAAAAAGCAAATTTTAGCTTATTTCACTAATGAAACAATTTTATTTTCAACTAGTTGGGATTATTTGAACATTAAAAGATAAAAAAAGATTATGATAATATTAAATATTTACTAACTATATTTTTTTTCAAAATGAATTTTTTATCCTAATAAAAATAATGTTTCACGGATTTAAGCAAACTATTATTATGAGAGTTTTATCCCTTAAAGTTGGAGATTATTCACCATATTTCTCCATTGTTTCACGTGAAACAGGAAACTTTAAGGATTGATTTTTATAAAAATAAATTATAATATTATGAAAAATATATTGATAAAAAATATGAAAAAAAGTTTTTTTCTAAAAGAAAGGTTGTAAAATACTTTTATGATAAAATTTCAATACCTATTAATGAATAATTTTGTATAATATTTTAAAATAAATTTAAGTGAGTATAGTGTGATTGATGCGATTTTTTATGTAGCTTACCCCTATTATTTTCCCCATTTTCTTCCAATTTCAAAAGAATTTACCAATAGAGGTAAAAAAGTAAAATATGTTTTGACCACAAAACAGAACACTCAGCTCATAAAAGAGATTGCTGAAGATGAAAATCTGGATTATCTTTGGGGTGAGGAGAAACTTTTTGAAATAGAGGCTAAATATTTTTTCTTTGCAAATATTATTGATGATATGACCAAAATTAAAGGTATTAGAATTTTTCTCGACCACGGAGTTGGTACAAAGCAGTGTGATTACAAAAGTGCTTTAGAGTTTAATGATATTGTTTTTGTGGAGGGGGATTACAGATTTGATTTTCTAAATATTGATTTTCCACACTTTAAAAATAAGATTATAAAGATTGGTTTCTCTAAATTGGATTTGGTTTTAAATGAAACACAAAATGAGAAAAATATCTATATATCCAAATATAACTTAGATAAAGATAAACCAACCCTCCTTTATGCTCCAACTTTTTTCCCCGCATCTATCGAAAAGATGAGTGATAAATTCCCCGATGATTTTAAAGAGTTCAATATTATTGTCAAACCTCACTATATGAGTCTTAGCCGAAGTCGCTATAAAGGTCAACAAAAAAAGTTCAATATTTGGCAAAAATCCCCTAATTGCACAGTTTGTGGAGTGGAGGAGTATAGTTTGATTCCATTTTTGAGTATGGCAGATGTGATGATTAGCGATGAAAGTTCTGCGATTTTTGAATTTACAGCTTTGGATAAACCCGTGATTTTGAATCGTTTTTTGAAACTTCGATGGAGTTATTATCTAAATCCAAAAAAACTTTTAAAAAGATTAGACCCAAATATTGAAATTTATCGAAAAATTGGTGATAATGCAAAAAATTATAGAGAGATGGTGACGATGGTAAAAGAAAATAGTAAAAATCCAGACAAGTTTAAAAAAATACGAGCTGAATATTCAAAAGCAATTTGCGGTGAAGTTGATGGCAAAGTTTCACAAAAAATGGTAGATTTTTTAGAATTATATGAAAAATAAAATTTCCGTTTGGGGGCTAGAGTCCCCGCAATCGATAAATGATTGGATAAATTATTTGTTGGTGGCTTATGCTTTTTGTGTGCCAATTTCACGGGCTGGAATTATATTTTTTGCAATCTTAGTTTCTCTTTTGTGGTTGGTTGAGGGGGATTTAAAAAATAAGTTTAAGTCAATTATTCAAAACCGATTTTTTCAAGCAGTTTTTGCACTTACTATTTATCTTTTTATAACTTTGTTGTGGAGTGAAAATTTGCAATATGGATTTTACCATTTTAAGCGACTTTGGTATTATATTGTGATTTTTGTGATTTTTACTTCACTGAAAAGAGAGTATGTTAAGCCGATGATTGGTGCATTTCTGATTTCGATGTTTATAAGTGAAATTATCTCCTATGGGATATTTTTTGAGTGGTGGGATTTTAAGCGAGGTACACCAGATAATCCAACTCCGTTTATGTATCATTTGGAGTATAGTCTGTTTTTGGCGATGAGTGCATTGGTGCTGTTGAATCAATTTATAGTTTCACAAAATTTGAAGGTGAAAGCTTTTTATGCTATTTTTTTTATGATAGCAACGGGAAATCTTTTTATCTCTGCAGGGCGAATTGGGCAATTGGCTTTTATTGTGGCTCTATTTGTGCTGTTGATTCTCCATATCAAAAACAGAATTAAGGCGATTGTGATTTTCTCTTTTTTGTCTATTTCACTTTTGAGTTTGGCTTATAATAACTCTGCCACATTTCATAAACGGGTAAATCTTTCTGTGAGTGATTTGCAAAAAATTGTAAATGATAAAGATTATGGGAGTTCGTGGGGTTTTAGAGTTAGCACTTGGATTGTCACGGTGGAGATTTTGCAAAACAATTATTTTGGTGTCGGGCTTGGGGATATTAAGGATGAATATATTAAAATTGTCAAAAATGACCCAGATATAAATAATCCCTCACTGGTTGATTTGGGGCTTGGGGGCTATCATAGTGATTTGCTAGAGGTGAGTGCTGGAGGTGGGTATTTGGCGATGATGCTTTTTATCTATGTGTTTTATCTGATTTTGAAAATTCCTATAAGAAATAGGCAAATTAGAAATATTAAGATTATGGTTTTTATGATTTTTACCATAGGTTTGATTGCTGACCTATTTTTGAGACTGCAATTTACGATGGCACTTTTTGTATTATTTGTGGGGATTTCATTGCGAATAAGTCAGCTTGAAAAAGAGGGTAGGTTAATGAAATTTTAATAATAATAAGATAAAATTACGAAAATAGTATTTTTTGAGAATGGGGAAAAAATGAGTATAAGAGGGCAAATTAAATTACTAGGGGCGGTGGCTCTTATTTCTATGATGGTTTTGAGTGGAGTGAATATTTATAAAACTTATCTGCATTATCAGAGGGTTATAAATATTGAAAAATTTACGAAATTTAATCTAATTTTGAATGATTTTCTTGAACAGGTGCAAAAAGAGAGAAGTTTGAGTGCTATTTTTATTACATCCAGTGGTAAAATATTGCAAGAGGCTAGACCTACACAGATTGAAGCGGTAAATAATCAGATACAAAAGTTTGAAGATTTTATAGAAACTATTGATTTTGAACTTTATGATAGAAAGTATGAATTTATAATAAATAAGCTTAAAAAGAAAATATCTTATCGTGATATTATTCGTGAGGAGATTAAAAATCAGAAAAAAGGGGTTGATTCTACTGCAGAATATTTTGATAGTATTGGTAAAATTTTGATTGAGATTAGTAGTATAAATGCCAAAATGACCCCTGCAGGAGAGGTTGCTAAAAATTTAAATGGTTATATCTTTTTTCTAAAAGCTAAAGAGATAGCTTCTCAGAAATTGGCCCTTTTTTCCTCAGCTCAAATTACAGAAAATTTTTCACAAGATTTTATTAATAAAATGATAGAGTTAAATAGGCAAGAAAAATTTTATATAGATATTTTTTTAAATATTGCGGAGTTAAAATTGGTGAAACTTTATGAAAAAAAGATGGATTTAAAAGAGTTGGATTTTACAAAAGAGATGGCAACAAAAGCTTTAAATATTATAATGGAGGGTGATACTGCAATTCAAAGTCAAGATTGGTTTAAGATAATTTCCAATAGGTCAAATAACTTTGAGCAGATTGATAATATTTTACTACAAAATATAGATAAAAAAGAGAAAATTACATTAATATTTTATAGTTTAATCTTTTCATTAATTGCAATGTTGGCTATTTTGCTATCTATTTTTATGCTAAGAAAAAATATTAATAAACGAATTCATTCAAATGATTGGATATTTGAACCACAAAATGAGAGATAAAATGAAAGATAAAGTATTTAATAAAATTATAAAAAAACAGTTTGAATTTGATAAAAAAGTAGCTAGTGTATTTGATGATATGCTTTCTCGCTCCGTCCCTTTTTATGAAAATGTGATAGATTTAATTTCCGATTTGGTCATTAAAAATAGTAAAAAAAATCATATAATTACAGATTTAGGATGCTCCACCGCCACCACACTTTTGGAGATTCATCGAAAAAGTGATAATAGCTTAAAATTAATTGGGATTGATAATTCAAGTGCGATGATAAAACGAGCAAAACAGAAAAATAGAGCTTATAAAAGCGATATTGAATTAAAACAGCAAGATTTTTTAATTGAGAAAATTCCAAAATCAAATATAATTTTAGCTAACTATACAATGCAGTTTATCAGACCCATACGGAGGGGTAATCTAATAAAAAAAATTTATAAATCTTTAAAGAAAGATGGAATATTTATTTTTAGTGAAAAAATTATCTCTAGCAACAAAAAATTAAATTTACAATTAATTGAGCAATATTTAAGTTTTAAAAAATCTCAAGGTTATAGTGATTTTGAGATAATCCAAAAACGGGAAGCTTTGGAGAATGTATTAGTTCCATATAGTGAAAAGGAGAATAAAAAAATGGTAAAAAAAGCGGGTTTTTCTGAGATTGAGACTATCTTTCGCTGGGCAAATTTTGCCACCTTTATTGCAATAAAGGATTCTAAATGATTTTTAAAAATAAATACTACCTAAAAGTAATCTTTATTATGATTATAGTTTTGTGGATTATAATAATATTTTTTTTAGAATATTCCAGCTATAAATGTTTTTTATTACTTGTTTTAGCTATGGTATTTTCGTTTGTAACCTATTTTGAGATAGATAAAAATTTAAAATTAATTGAAAAATTAAAAGAAAATAAAGATAGATTTCAGAATCTAATAAATTCTTTGCCAAATATTGCGATACACGGTTACAATAAAGATAAAGAGGTGATATTTTGGAATGAAACTAGTCAAAAGATTTATGGGTACTCAAAAGAGGACGCTCTTGGAAAAAAATTTGAAAAATTGATTATTGGTAAAGATGAAAAAAATAGTAGAACTTCAGAAATCAAAAATTTATTAGAAAAAAACATTTTAATTCCCCCTAAGGAGATTATTTACAAAGATAGATGTGATAAAATCATACCTGTTTATTCCAGTTTTGTATTATTGAAATCAAATACCAATTCACCTGAATTTTTTTGTGTAGATGTGGATTTAGTGGAGAGAAAAAAAACTGAATCTAAGCTTGAGTTCTTAGCAAGTTATGACCCCCTCACGGGACTTTTAAATAAAAGTTCTATCTCTAAAAAACTTGACCAGATTATCAATAAATCCAGACGATTTAAACATAAATTTGCACAAATGTTTATTGATTTGGATAATTTTAAAATTATAAATGACACAATGGGACATCATGTTGGGGATTTGCTCTTAAAAGAGGTCTCTTTGAGTATTCAAAATGTTGTGAGAAATTATGATAAATTAGGCAGATTTGGGGGCGATGAATTTATTTTAATTGTTGAAAATATTGAGGAGAGTGAAAGTATTGTGCCGATTTGCCAAAAAATCGTCTCTATCTTTGAAACACCATTTAAATTAGGAAATTATGAAGCTTATGTGACTGCAAGTATTGGAATTAGTATCTATCCTGAAAATGGAAAAAATAGAGAAACCCTACTTAAAAATTCCGATATTGCGATGTATCGGGCAAAACAAGATGGTAAAAATCGTTATCAATTTTTTACAAAAGAGATGAATAGTAAAATTCAAAAAAGAGTTGAACTTGAACAAAAATTGAGAGCTGGACTGAAAAATGGTGAATTTTTTCTAAATTATCAACCTCAAGTCAACCTTGAAACAAAAAAGATTATAGGGGCAGAAGCACTTGTGAGATGGAAGCACAATGGAGAGATATTTTATCCTAAACAGTTTTTGGATATTGCAAAGGAGACTGGTCTTATAGTCCCCATAAGCGAATTTGTTTTTGAAGAAGCTTGTAAGGTGTGTCAACTATTACAAAATAGTTATGACAAAAATTTTTTTATCTCAATCAATCTCCCATCTATCTATCTTAAAAACCAAAATCTAAATGAGGTTATTTTTGAGATTATTAAAAAATATCATCTCAATCCAAACTCTTTAGAGATTGAAATTAGTGAAAAAGATTTGATGGAGGATTATCAATCTATCAAAAAAACACTTCAAGAGTTTAAAGCCCAAGGAATCAAAATCGCCGTTGATGATTACGGTACGGGTTACTCCTCTCTCAATTTTCTCAAAGAGTTTCCAATAGACAAAACCAAGATTGATAAAATCCTCATCAAAGAGATAGAGGATGATGAGGTCAACCGCTCACTACTCTCCGCTATCATATCTCTCTGTAAAAAACTCAAAATCACTGCATCAATTGAGGGGATTGAGAGAGAAAGCCAATTAGAATTTATCAAACAAAAAGGATGCAATATGGGGCAAGGCTATCTGTTTTCCAAAGCTCTAAATTTATCTGGATTAAAAGCAAAATGTCTTTTATAAAATAACTCTAGCTGTGACTATTATTTAATTTTTAATCCTTGCCACAGCTAGTCTTATTAAAAAAAATTGATATGGTGGGTATGCCTAAAAATTAATCCCAATCAAGCAATCTTTTTTCCCCCTCTAAAGCTCTAACCTCTGTCACATCTTGACTCATCTCAATCACACCCTTATAATTTCGCTCACCATCTCGAACTGCAAAATATTGGATATGAATAAATCTACCCTTAAAACTTATCCAAAAATCAGCCGTGTCTTGTGTTCCTTTTTTGAACTCTTCCAAAATCATCAAAACTTGGTCAACACTTTTAGGTGGATGGCAAAACTTTACCTCTCGCCCAATAATCCCCGCACTTCGTGGAAATACCCTATCTTCACCTCGGTTATAAAAAACAACTCTATCATTTTCATCCACAAAAGTAATATCTACTGGCAAAATTCTGAAAATAGAATTGACCTGCTCCATAGTCAAATATCCCTCATCAAAATGGGTTTTATCCTCAATTCCAAACGGCAATTTCCGCTTTTTTGTATCTTGAGATGGATGAATATAATCAGGTACTTCAGGATATGGCGGTGGAGTGGCAATCATCCAACCAATCTCCGCATCCCCCTCTCGCATCTCTTTCCAGTCATCTTCGCTCAACATACTAAAAGCATTTGGCAACAATCTTTGCTCCTCAACCTCCATAATATGCTCCAAACTCTCAAACAAAATCCGACTATTTCGATGAACATTTGGTAGATAAGTTTGCTCAATATCACTCCGCAACACCTTTATCTCATTTCTAATTCTATCGTGAAATGCCCACATATTTTGACTCGGACTCGTCCAACCATACTTTTCTAAATATGGAAAAAGTTGATTCTCTTTTCTGGCAAAATGTTTCTCCACTGTGGCTAAAGTATTAAAAAGTTTTGAAAACTCTGGCAAATTCATAGTTTTCATCGATTGAAGCTTTTTTATTATATCTTTAATAAAAATATTCTCCTCCAAATAAACTCGAAGCGGATGTCCCAGCGGATATTTTCCTAACTTTGCAGTTTGCATTTTATCTTTCAAAACTCCATTATAAAACTTCAAAAAATCGGGATTTGTATCAAAATCAACTCCCAATCCCAAAAATTTATGCAAAGTTCTATCAACATCCTCCTTATCAATCGCCTCAATCTGCTCATCAAATCGCTTTATAAAATCTTCCCTATTATTATCATCCAAAATTGCCCGAATAGTCTCTTCCAAAACCACAAGCTCACCATTATTTAAAAATTCCAATCTCTATCCTTTATAAATGTAAAAAAAATAATATTATCAAGTATTTTGTTAGATTTACTTTAAAGTAGCTAAAATCTATGAGTAAAAAGAGGTAATAGGTCTATTGCCCCGCAAGGCTACAATATCAAAAAAAATTTATTGTGATTTATGAAAAATAGTGAGAAAAATTAGGGTGAAAAGGGAGAGGGTTTAAAAAGAGGACTACAAATTGCAGTCCTCTTAACATTTAAAAAAATATTAACAAGAAGGAACGTTACCGCTATCACTTGCAAAGTTATGAAAAAAATCATAGAAATGCTCTAAGTATTTAGCTTTAACCGCTTTTACTTCTGGACAAATTTTCTTAATCTCAGCTTCTAGTGTACCACCATCTTGGATAGCTTTCCACTCAGATTGAGTATGGTTAGCAGCCATTTTAGCTCCAGTAACTCCACAAGCTTTTTTAAGCTTTTTAGAGTAAAGTTTTTGCCCTTTTGCAGAATCTGCAACCATTGAAGTAGCTGTCAATAAAAGACCAGCAACCAAAAATCCTAGTAGTTTTTTCATAAAAACTCCTTAAATTAAAATATAATTAATTTTATCAAAAGTATAATAAAGATTGATTAAATAGATTTTTTAATCTAATAATTTAAGTTTTAAAATACAAAATTACACAATTGGAATTCAGACTTTTAGCAAATTTTTTGTCTAAGCTATTAAAGGGGGTTTTATGCTTAAATTTTTTTTTTAATTATTATCACTATTACGATTCTCATTAATTAAATGTTATAAAATTGTATTAAAAGTCTAGGGGGACAATTATGAGAATTTATATTATTTTTTTTCTGATAGCTATTTTTTTTGGTGGATGTGCTATTG
>JAOZPA010000180.1 GCA_029932985.1 Campylobacterales bacterium | reverse complement strand
TCTGGAATTCAACGAGCAAAAAAACCCTATTTTTTTATTCAAGAGTTTAAAAAAGCTATAAAGCCCACAAATCCTCGACCGCAACTTTTGGCAGAGATGATTTCGGCGGTGGAGCTAAATAAAACTATAACAATTCGTGGAGCTTTTATAATGGGCAAGGATTGGTATTTTGTAATTTTGGAAAAATTGGGAAAAGACAGATACCAATATTTTATATCGGAAGCTTTTAATAGCACAAAAATTGATGAATTAAAGGGGATTTATAGAAATCTGAAATTCGTCAAAAATGAAATTTTAGAGATGGTGCGAAAAGAAAAATAGATAGCGGTGAGGGGTTGTTAAGGATTAGAAATTAAATAACATCCAGTTTTTATCGCTAACTAACAGCACATCTTTGAATGAAATTTTTCGCCAATTACTCCAGTAGTTAGGCAAAAAACTTAATCCAAATCTGCACTATTATTTGTCATAAAAATCATATCTTATTTAATTTCTACTCCTAAGCCTTGCCTTTTATGACAAAACAATATTACCATCACCGATTGATGATTGAGCTAAATCTGTCACACCTGTAAGTTTAATCACTAGGTCATCTTCACTAACTCCATCTACCCCATCCGAGATAAAAATATAGGAATTAATACTACCCTCTGCATCAGATTCAAAAAATGCAAACTCCCCAACAGTGGGAATATTTGACTGAATCGCTTTTTCCACCGCCACAACTTGAAGAGCCAAAGATCTATTATCTTCTCTAGCAAAATAAGCCAATCCATCTTTATTTATACTTGCATCTCCTGCATCTGCTAATTCATCCAAATTTGGAATTTTTGGCATCAAATCACCCTTACTAAGAGTTTCTTCAGGCAAAATTATCTCAATATTTGTAATTTTATCATCATAAGCTGGTGATTCAAAAAGGGTAAAACCGCCATCAACCACACTTCCATCTGTCAAATTATTTAAATCAATCGTCTCAATACTTTGAGTTATGCTATCCATCGCTTGGGTAATCGTCGCCTCATCAGCAGTTATACCATCAAAAATAGATTTCGATTGAGCCGTATTATTTAGCCCATCATCCACAAATTTTTGAGCCACCGCTGTTTTATTTGCAATAAGTTTCGCATCATCTCCCGTCGCTCCATTTTTGACCATCTCAATCATAACAGACCTATCTTTACCATTATCTAGCTCCGCAATCCAATATGCCAACCCTGCATCATCAGGCTCTCGTCCAAAAAGATTATCATATATTGAGATGACAAAATCGTTATTTGTGTTATCCTCTGGATAAAGTGCTTTTGTCTCAGGTTGGTCAAAAAAACTTTTTGCAATCTGCTCTATATTAAGTCCAGAATCATTTACCCAATAATCCAATCCCGCTTTATCCGCCGCTCTATTAAAAGTTGCCAAATAAACCTCTATCACCTGTTTTTCTGTAACTGCCATTTTTGCTCCCTATTTTTTCACTCTCTCTAAATACTCACCCTTTGCGGTATCTACTCGAATCGTTTCACCCTCCAAAATATGAAAAGGAATCTGCACCACTGCACCACTCTCTAAAGTTGCAGGTTTTTTGCCCCCTTGAGAATCGCCTTTGAAATTCGGCGGAGTTTCCACAATCTTCAAATCCACGGTTGCAGGGACATCAATCCCAATCGCTTTCGTACCATCATGAAACAAAATCTCCACATTCATTCCATCAATAAGCCACTTTTGCACCTCTTCCACCTGCTTATAGCTAAGCCCAATCTGGTCATAAGTCACATTATCCATAAACTGCAAAGCCTCACCATCATCATACAAAAACTGCATACTTTTCTGCTCCAAATCTGGTTGCTTACACTTATCTCCTGCATGAAAAGTCTTATCAATCACCTTGCCATTCATATAAGACTTAATCTTCGCTCTCACAAATGCCGCACCCTTACCAGGTTTTACGTGCTGATACTCTGTAATTTTATATGGAGTCCCATCCAATTCTATCTTCAAACCTTTTTTCAAATCACTCATCGAATATGTTGCCATTTAATCTCCTATATTTTAAAACTATATTATACTCACCAAAAATAAAATGTCACTTAATAATTTTAAATTTTAGCCTTATGTCCCCAAACGGCTATCATATCATTTTAATCTAAAAAGAGTGGATCGCTTTTGATATAGAAATCTACAACTTTTTGGGAAACTTTTATGACTCTTGAGAGGTAGTTTCTAAAATTATATTGGTTGAAATCAATTTGAAGGTTTTGGGGATTGGTGGCTCGTGAGATGGCGACATAAAATTGAGATTCGCTGAAAATTCTATCTACATTACATACTAAATTATCGATACTCATCCCTTGCGATTTGTGAATGGTGATGGCATAGGAGAGTTTTAGTGGAAATTGAAAAAGTGAGGCTAGTTTAACCTCGTTGAATTTTCCATCTTTGTCAGTTTCAAGTCTAGTTAAAAGAAACTCCTCTCTCTCGACAATTACCATTTTTAAATTATTTTTTTTTACAACAATTAAATCTTTTTTAATAGAAACAACTACACCTCGCTCACCGTTAAAATATTTTCCCCATTTGTTTTTGGTAAACAGCACCTCCGCACCCTCTTTAATCAAAAGCTCATCCTCAATAGGCAGAGATTTTAGCCAATTTTCTGCTCGTTGGGGGCTGACAGATTTTCCCATCTTCAGTTTGCTCTTTATCAAAACCTCTTTACTCTTCAAGGCGGAAAGTTTTTGGATATTTTTATCTTTTGCTAAAGCATTCGTACCATAAAGATAGGTTGCTGAGCCGATAATCTCATTTTCTCGTAATTTTTCGAGGTAATTAAAAACTATATCGCTAAGTGACCCAATTCGGATTTTGTGCAAAATTTGGGTAAATTCAATATCAGTCGTCCGTTTTGGGGTTGTTAATTCTATAATTTTTGGATTTAAAACCCCCCAAGCATCACTTTGAAATGCAAAATGGTTCTCAATCAAAGTTTTTCCTTGATTTTTAAAAATCGGTGGCAGTTGAAAAAAATCCCCAACAATCAATATCTTACCACGAAAATTCCCTTTTCGCAACCGATACAAAATCATATCCATCATATTCGCACTCACCATACTAATCTCATCAATCAAAAGCAGATGAGTTTTTGCCAAAATTTTATTTAACTCCCGTATCTTCCGCCCATTATTTCTATCATATTTTTTCAGCTCATCAAAATCATTGGAGATTCCCAGCACAAAAAAACTATGAATCGTAAAACCCCGCACATTTACCGCACTAATCCCCGTACTCCCCAGCGAAACCACATTTTTATCAATTTTCTCATACGCCGTGATAATCTGCTTTGAGATATAGCTTTTGCCAACCCCTGCACCACCTGTGAGAAAAAGTGAATCATTCTCCTCAAAAAGCTCTAAGATTTTATATAAATTTTTATTATCCAAAAGAATTGACCTTAAATATTTTTTCTCTATTTTAGCATAAAAAGTTTAAACTAACTCCGCCTAAAGTCCCTGCACGTACCACGGCTGTTACATTCTATGAAGATTTCTCTTTAAGCTTAGTATAGATTTTTTTGATTTTATTACAATTTAATCTAACTGCCTGAGCCATACTATCATAACAATCTTCACCTCGAAAAATATTAATTACAATATTTTTTATCATTGAATTATTTTCTGCTGAGTTACCTTTTTTGATTCTTGAAGCATCCTCTTTGAAGGTCACATCTTTTACATAATGTAAAGAGTTTTAGATTGCCCAATGCAGTCTGATTTCTTTGTTAAAATATTCTGCATCGCCATCTTTG
>JAOZPA010000179.1 GCA_029932985.1 Campylobacterales bacterium | reverse complement strand
TAAGGTGTAATTATAATAAGGTGCAGTTTTGTTAATTCAGCTGTTCTTTTTTGTGTCATCTCGATTAATGCTTGAGAATAAATTAGTGGAGCTAGAGAACCACCTTTATATTGATTTCCGCTAAAGTCTGCATTTAAATCTCGAAATTTCAACCAAGCTAATTGAACCTTTTTCAACTCCTCTTTTCTATCTTTCTCCAAAACACTCATTAAGTTTTCATAAGCTTTATTTAACATAAAATTCACACTATCATAATGCTGTTTCGATGCTTGATTTAACTCTAATTGTGTTAAATCTTTTGCCTGTGCTACTCCTGCTAAAAATAAGCAAAAAATAGCTATTTTTAATTTCTTCATCTAAGTCCTTTTGTTTTATTTTTTAAATAATAGCATATTTCTAATATATTTTTTGTTAAAATTTAATAAGCTATTTCAATTTTGTTTTTATATTTTGCTTTGGTTAGGGCATCTTCTAGTTTTTCCAAAAGAGTTTCTAAATTGTCAGTTTCATTAATATCGGTGATTCCAAAATATGAGTGTAGCTTATGTTTCTCATAAGATATTTTTGAAAACTTTTTTTCTAATCTGTCTGCCAAAATTGTAGCTCCGCTTAACGGTGTGTTGGTTGTGAGAATTAAATAGTAATTTTCTGCCATTCTGCCGTAGTAGTCGTTGCCTCTAATTTTTTTATAAACTTTTTTGCTTACTATTTTTAAAATTTTAGATTGATTTTCTTGTGAAAAAATTGAAAGATTTTGTAGTTTAAACGCAATAATTGACAACTCTAATTTATATCTATTTGCTCGACCTATCTCTTTTTCCAAAATCTCCTCAATAAAAATTCGATTATAAGCATTTGTTATTTGGTCTTTTTCTAAAGATTCTCTAAGTTTAAGTATATCTATATTTTTATTGTCAAGTTTCAAATCCTCTTTAATAATATCCTGCCTAAATTTTTGACAATTTTTATTGATAAAATAGACCAGATATAGAGTATAGATGAAAGTTGTCAAAATCACATTGCCTACCACGACCGCTTCAAACATCTCCTTATGGATAAAATCTGGACTCAGTGAATGAACCATAATTATGCTCAAAGCCCCCTTTACCCCTGAAAGAGTCAATGCAATGCTCCATTCAAAATCCTTTTTGCCAACTTTGATAAAAGAGGAGATAGAAACTAGCCGAATCAGGGTCGATAGGAAAAAAACAATAATTATTTCGTAAGAGTATTGAAAAAGATGGTCAAAATCAAACAGCGATGCCATAATAATAAAAACGATACCATTTGCAAAAATCCCGATATAGGTCGCCTCTTTTTTGTATCCACGAAATTCTCGTCTGGTCATTGCTGGAGTGTATTTTGAAATCTCGTGGAGGAAAGCATAGAAATCTAAATCTTTATTATTTGAATGATGGTTGAATTTTGAAATTAACATATTTGGATTTTTCTTTAACTCTTTATATAGAAGTATTTTCAAAGTCAAAATAGAGGTAATAACTGAAAGAATTCCAGAGATATGCAGATGTTCGGCAAACAAAAATGAGACAATACTCACAAGATAGATGATGATAAATTGCTCAATAGGGTCTTTTAAAATTTTAATCCCCATAAATCCCCCAACACCGCTTACGACACCTATGATTATTGAAAATGCAACCACCTTTACAATCACCAAATTTAACTCATAAAAAGATATATCCACACCATTTAGCATAGGGAGTGCCAAAAAATAAAAAATCACTAAAGCGGTTACATCATTTAAAAGTGATTCCCCCTCTGCATAAATCTTTAACTGTTTTGGCAGATGAAAATTTGAAAAAATTGAAGAGACTGTAATCGCATCGGTTGCCATTAGCATAGTAAAAAGGGCGATAAATCCCACAATGGAAATTTCATAATTATAAAGCAAAAATGGAGCTATCACAACTGCAATCGCAATTGACAAAATTACAGAAACAATTGCTAAATACAAAATCGACATAATATTTTTTTGAAAATCTCGAATATCAAGCTTTAAAAGGTCAGGCAAAAGAATTACAGGTATCATCAAATACAAAAGAGTGTCAAAGTCGCTATCACTAATCATAAAAAAATCAGGGAAAAACGATGTGAACAAACAAGCATAAAGAATCAAAAAAAGCGTGGTTGGGAGCTTGGTCAACTCCTCCGAACTTCTAGCAAAAAGAATAATCACAAGGATAATAGTCACCGTTTCAATCATTGAATACTCCTAAGTTTTTATTAATTATATAACTTAAAAAATAAATATATACTTAAGGATTAGTAATTAAATCTCACTTAATAGCTTTTTTAAAATTTCTTTCTGAATAACCCTAAAAATTTAAGTTTTGGTTGTGTAAATATATGTTATACTCCGTTTTTGTATGGGGCTGACTTGGCTTCGACGGGAGTATCTAAAATTTGGTTGCATGTCAATCTGAGTAAATTGTAAACTGCTCACTAATTTTAAACGCAAATAATACAAATTATACTCCAGCTTATGCACGGGTTGCATAGGTTTTAACTAACTTTGGAGACTTGACCCTAGTAGATGCTATTATCGGCTAGATTGTTAAGTGCAAAAATTTTTAAATAGCTGGTTTTGGATATTGGCTAAATCCGAAAACGAGAATAAGCCTATACTTTGTGTAGTTTTTGCAGATTGAATGAAGCAAAGCCGAAATTTTTATCAATCTTACTAAGCATGTAGATACCATCTTTGAACTATTTTCGGACAGGGGTTCGATTCCCCTCAGCTCCACCATCAACAAAATTTATAAGTTCGGCTTCTGCCGAACATTCTATCTTAAAATAATAAATCAAAGAATACAATATGAAATCATTTGCAAAAGTTAATATTTTTCTTAAAATTACAGGAACACAAGGCAATTATCATTTAATAGCTTCAAGATTTATGCTAATCAAAAATCTATTTGATAAAATCGAATTTAGAGAAAAAAAACAAAAAAAAGATGAATTTGAGCTAATTGGAAATTTCGGTTGCCAAACAGAATCCAACACAATCTACAAAGTTTATCAAAAACTTTTAGCCTACACAAATTCCAAAAAACTTAGAGATTTTTTTAGCTTTCACAAAATAGTTGTAGAAAAAAATATTCCAGAGTTTGCAGGTTTAGGTGGAGGAAGTTCAAATGCAGGAACTTTTTTAAATATGTGCAATGACAGATTGAAACTTAATTTAACAAAAGATGAATTGGCAAAAATCGGGGCAGATGTGGGGGCGGATATACCATTTTTTGTTTATGGATTTGAAAGTGCGAATGTATTTGGAGTTGGTGAAATAGTAAAAAAATTTGATGAAAAACCACTAAATTTAGAAATCATCACACCCAAAATAGAATCAGATACAAAAGCTGTCTATCAAAATTATAGAAAAAATTACATAGAAACCATAGATGAAAATTTAGCAAATAATCTACTAAAATTAACAAGTAAAGAGATTTTAGAAAATTACAAAGCAACAATTTTAAATGATTTATTGAATCCAAGCAGTGATTTAAGCCCAAAATTAAAAGGGTATCAAAAAAAGAATTGGTTTTTTAGCGGAAGTGGTAGTAGTTTTTTTAGATTAAAAATAAAGGAGTGAAAATGTTGAAAAAATTACCGATTGGGATTCAGACTTTCAGTGAAATTAGGGAGGAGGATTATCTGTATATTGATAAGACTGAGATTGCTTTGGAGTTAATAGAAAGTTATAAATATTCATTTCTTTCTCGTCCACGGCGGTTTGGGAAGTCGCTATTTTTAAGCACTTTAAAAGAGATTTTTGAGGGGAATA
>JAOZPA010000055.1 GCA_029932985.1 Campylobacterales bacterium | reverse complement strand
ATACTCTATTCAATTTAAAATTGATTTAACACTTCTTGACACACCCAAACCTACAAATTTCTGTACACCATAATAATCCAATAAAAAAATTGGAAATGCACTAAGAACTGCTACTTTATTATCAATATTAATATATTTTTCTTTTTGATTTTCAAAAATAGTTATTTGTTCTATAATCTTTTCCGGAAATTTAAAATCATTAGTTATAATAAAATTAGCTTTTTTAGAGTGTTGATTAATCATATTTAGCCAAATATTTTTATCATAATCATTAAAATGCAATAAGTTTTCATTACAATTTTGCGATATTTTTTTATAATTTGGTTCTGATTTAGCAGTTGTATTTTTAAAATTAGTACCGTCTTTTATATGCCTTAAAGACTCAACCATTGGATAACTAATATACAATTTTCCTTTTTCGGTCTCATCACTAAATAAATTAAGCATATCAAAAAGTTTATCAGCTTTTGCATTTGAGGCATGACCATCATAATCAAAAAATAGATAAATTTGATTTATACTTTTTCTCTTAATATTTTGTAATTTATTATCTATATCTTTTAAAATAGGAAAGGTATCTTTATCAAGGTCTAATTCTCCATTTTCATCAAGAAATTTTTTGTATAATCCATATATAACAGTGCCATAACTGACTATAATATTTTTTGTAGGAATATTTTCATTATTATTAAAAAATTCTTCTTTTAAATTATCTATAATTAAAGGTTCAGTTTTTTTGCCTTCAACGATAAATAATATATTATTTATTTTATCCAAAAGAACCTGCTCTATACATTTTTTCTATATTATGAGCCTCTCTTAATTCTTTATCTGTTCTATCCTTTAATGATGTTATTTTTTTATCATCCATTATAAAATAACAATCAGGACGAAGTAAATCATTTGATATATTTGTAGTATTGTGAGTGGTTAGAATTATTTGTGTATTTGTTATCTCTTTTAGCATCTCAATTAAAAGTTCTGATAAATCGTGATGATAAAAAGCATCAAATTCATCTATAAATAAAAATGATACATCTTTGTTGTCTCTTAATCTTTGATACCAGAAATAAAATAATGTTAATGCTTTCGTTCCAGATGAAGCTGTTTGCCAAAAATATAATTCTCTATTTTTATGCACAAAAAGTATTTCATAATAACCATTTATTTTTCTTGCATTTAATTTACATTTTATTCCCATATCATTTAAAAAATTTTCAAAATTTTTTAAATTATCTCTATTAACAATATCATCATCTATATTTTTAGAACCTTGTTCATATCCTATATAAAATATTTCATCTAATGATTTAAATAACAACATATTATTTAGAAATTTTTTAAACTCTTTAAAAATATCATTCATAGCATTTTTTTCTAAAATAGTATTTTTTTCTATATACGATATAATAGATATATTAGAATTACCCACATCTCTTTGGAGATTTTCAGCACCTTTTGCAATTGTTTTAAAAACAGTACTTTCTTCTCTATTTATTGATGCAAATAGTTTATTATTTATAGTTAATTCTTCACTTATTAGTGTTTGATAATTTTTTTTACTGTATTCATACTCTACAATATTATCATTAAATTTAAATTCAAATTTAAAAGTGGCTTTGTTTTCATCACTATCTGCATTTAAATAGTTTAGATATTTTTTTTTAGGAAATTCCTTATCTGTTAAATGTGATACCAAATCAAATATAGCAAAACCCAAATTAGTTTTACCACAACCATTATGTCCATAAATAAGTGCGGTATTTACCATACCATCTTTTATACACTTTTGATTAAATTTAAAATCATTAGTTTTAGATAAATCAAAAATAAATTTTTCATTAAAGTTTTTAAAATTACTTATTTCAACTTTTTTTAACAAAGATAACTCCTTTTTTTAAATTTTAGTTTAATATAATAAAAAAACCCATACGGCTAGATTAATTTACAATTATAATCTTTAAATTTCCCATCATCACTCATCAAATAATAGTCAAGATTTATAGATTGTGATATAAGCATTCTATCAAATGGGTCTCTATGATGAAATGGCATATTTGCAAGAGCCAAAGAATCTTCTGCCAGAAAGCCCAAGATATTAAGTCCACTACTTTTTGCCATATCAATAGGGACAAAATCTATCTTGAGTTTTCCGATTGAAACTTTTATCATTATCTCTACAAAAGTAATAGAACTTACAAAAATACTATTTTTTGGATTATTTAAAATCTCACTTTGCTTAGAAGATAATTTTTGAGGTTCAGATACAATCCATAAAAAAATATGAGTATCAATAATAATATTCATATTTTAGACACCATAAAACATCTCATTTATATCTTTATCTTCCGCCATAATATCGCTTAAATAAGCAACTTTACCTTTTGCTAAACCAAATTTAATTTTATTTTGAGTTTTATTTGGAATTAAAATATTTTTAAAACTAAATTTTATTTTATTTTTTGGCAATTTTTCTAAAAAATGTATCACTTTATCAAAAATATCACTGCTTATATCAATTTGTACTCTTTGCATAGTCATAATATATCTCCATTTTTTTTTCTTATAGATTCTCATAGATATTATAACATATTCAGATTAAAAACCCCAAATAAAAATTTCCGTGCGGGGATGTTATTCCCCTTTTTTTAAATCTTTTAGACCATAAACTAGACTAAAGTAGATGTTGTAAATTACTAAAATTGAACTGATAAAAATTATACCAGTACCTAAGATAAAGAGCCACGAACCGCTGAATAGAATTGCGATTGATGCTATGATTGTTCCTGTGAAAGTTAGCCAGAATTGAATATCGGCGATTTTTTCATCTATCATATCGTTTAGCATTGGAACTTTTTGTTTTCCTACTAGCGGTGAGTATCTCTGAAACCAAACCAAAAATGGTAAAATTTTGTAGATGTGTCCGACGATGAAAAAGACGAAAAAGCCGAAAAACATTGAAAATCCGAATAGTAATTTTAGTTTATCGCTATCGGTTAAAAATGCGATTGCCATAATTACAATTGAAAAAATTAGAAATCCAAAAGATGCTACCATATTTTTATTGTAATAATCATAACCTTTTCGGATTCGTCCTTTAAAAATCAGTTGCATTTGGTAAAGTCCAAATCCTGTGGCGATTGCTATGAGAATTAAACCTATGATTTGTAAAAATTTGACCTCGAAAAGTGAAAAGATGATGAAGATTGCAAGTCCTGCTGTGATTATATAAAATGCTCTCTCTATCGGTTTTTGGCTAAAATTGTGGGCAAGGGCAAACATTGGAAGTAAAATCATCGCTACCCCCATAATTGTCATTAACACATATCCGCCGATTGTTCCTGCTATGTGACCTGCTACTAAATTGTAAATATCTCCGCTGTAAAAACCATATTTTAGATTAAATGCTATGAAAATTCCGATGGTTACGGAGATGAAAAGAAAAACATTACTTGCTAAAAGAAATTTTGCTATGATGTTGTAGGTTTTTAACTCTTTGTAGGTCAAAAATATATTTGCCACAAAAATTAACATCGAGAGGTAAATCAACATCGCTCCATAGGGGATGACCTCATATTTGTCAAATTGTAATGCCCAACTAAAAATCACAATTCCCACCACATAAAGGTAGAATTGAATATATGCAAAATCTTTGGAAAAGATGGGGATTTCAAGCACGACGGGAATGAGTTGATACATCGCACCAAAAATCACCATCATCACAAATCCTAAAAGATAGAGATGAGAGAGTGAAGCGATGGAGGAGGTTAAAAATATTGACCCTAAATCATTTGCAAAAAATGGCAAAACTGCCGAAGAAATTAGATAAAAAATCGCTCCTGCAATAAAATAGTGAGCTACCAGCACAAATGGAGGAGCCATATCGGTTGCTAAATTGTTCATATAATTCCTTATGTAGAGTGCGAATTTATCGCACTAATTTAATGCTAAATAACCAAACAATATTGTCTATTTTTGATAAATTTAGCTTTGAATATTATTTGATGTTAATTTGGTGCGAAAAAATCGCACCCTACGGCTAATGGTCTCCACAACTTTTTTGAGTTAAATCTGCACCTTCGCTTTGACCATCTTTATAAGAAAAAACTATCTTTACAGTTCCATCTGGCAAGTCTGTTTTTTGAATATCAAAATTTGCCTCAATTTTTCCAAAAAGTCCCGCTGGCATTTTGTGATTTATCATAATAACTTTTGTATTTGCACTTTTGATGAAATTCAAAGCCGTCATCGCATTTACCATTGGAGCTGGAGGTCCAGTTTTTGAAGTATCAAACTCTATAATTTGAGTCTCCTCAACTTTGTACTCATAAAAAGGCACACTCGCACCCTCAACATTTAACTCTTTTGCATCAGCTGGTCTTTTAATATCTAAATCAGACATATTTTCTCCTATTTAATTTTGTGGAAATTTAACATAAAATTCTGAAATTTTAGTTGATTTTGGTCAAACTATAAAATTTTTTTGATTAAATTAATCGCTTTTGAACGATGAGACAACTTTATCTTCACCTCATCGGGCAATTCCCCCAAAGTTTTATCATAGCCATTTGGTATAAATATTGGGTCATAGCCAAATCCTCGATACCCTCGAAACTCATCAATTATATCTCCGTGCATCCAGCCGTGAACTGTGGATTCCCCATTTTTGCCCACAATCGCAATTGATGCGGTATAAAAAGCCCTAGTTTTTTTGATTTTTCGTACTTTAAGCTCACTTATAACTTTGAGCATATTATCTTTTGAGGTGGCATCTTCCCCTGCAAATCTAGCACTATAAATCCCCGGTTTATTACCCAAAATCGGCAAACTAACACCACTATCATCTGCCAAAACTATAAACTCACTATTTTGCAAACTCTCCAGATTTTTCAACTTTTCATATACCACTCGTGCCTTAATCAAAGCATTTTCCTTAAAAGTTTTCCCATCCTCCACAATCTCAAACGGCTCTATAAGCTCATTATAAGTTAATATCTCAAACTCACTCATCGCCTCTTTTAGTTCCCTAACTTTACCCTTATTTGAAGTTGCCAAAATAATTTTCATCTAAACCCCTTTTTATCCAATTCATAATCACACATTATACCACAAAAGATTAGAGGATTTTATGCAAAGTTGTAGCATCTTTCATCCAAATCTCCAACTCTTGCCATTTCTCCTCTTTTATCATAGTGGAAGCTTTGGTGAGTTCTTTTTGAAAAAGCTCAATGGTGTTTAAAACATTTGTCTTATTTTGCTTAAATATATCCCCCCACATCGCAGGGGAACTTTTGGCAATTCGGCTCATATCCTTAAATCCCCCAGCCGCTAAGGTCAAAATATTTTTTGGGTCCTCTTGATTCATCACCGTATTTGCCAAAGCATAGGAGGTAAAACTGGGCAGGTGCGAGATGAAAGCCGCGTGTTTGTCGTGGGCAACAGCATCCATATAAACAATTCTCATTTTGAGCTTTTGGAAAATCATTTTGGCTCTTTCGTGATGGATTTTTTTGCTGTTTTCAATATCACAAAACACTACAACCATATTTTCATATAGGTCATCAACTGCCGATTTTGGACCGATTTTTTCCTTACCAGCCATTGGGTGGGCAGGGATAAAATTTTCTCTGATTTGGCTAGGGATTTCATCGATAATTTTCTCTTTAGTACTTCCTAAATCGATAATTGTGCAGTTTTTATTTATGTTTTGTAGTTTTTTAAGCACTTCTATAATCCCCTCAACGGGAATTGCCAAAAACAAAATATCCACATCTAAAAGCTCCTCAAAAGCCACAATTTCATCAACTATTTTCAGATCTAAAGCCTCTTCACAGTGAATTAAATTTAAATCATAACCCATAATTTTGCTCACCGATAGATTTTTTTTCAAAGCTAATGCCATCGAACCACCGATTAAACCAAGTCCTATAACTCCAATTACCATATTTTTCTCCTAAAGTTTAAATTTTATCATTATTTTAATTTTTTTCAAATTACAAAAATGGTATCATATTTAGCTTTAAAATCAAGTATAATCTAAACTATTAAAGATAATTACTAGAGGTAGAAAATATAGAGGGGATTTTGTGAGAAAGATTTTTTTTGTTTTTATGTTGATGTTGGTGTGCTTAAATGCCAAAACTATCAAAAAAATTGAATTTAACGGTTTGCTTCATATCTCGGATGAGATGGCTAGAGAGATGATGGGATTTCGTGAGGGCGATGAGTTTAATATTGAAAAAATTGATAATTCAATTATAAAATTTTATAAACAGGGATTTTTTAAAGATATTTTAGTAAAAGAGGATTATGGAGTCTTAATCTATGATTTTACGGAGAAACCTGTGATTGCTTTTGTGGAGATTGAGGGGATGGGTAACAAGGCTGAAAATTTGATGGAGTTTATCAAAATCAAAAAAGGCGACATCTACGATAAGACAAAAGTCAATAGAGGCAAAGGTGTGATTTTGCAATACCTTGAGGCGACTGGGCAGTTTGATTCGGTTGTGGAGGAGGAGATTGAGTGGATTAACGATGGAAGTGTGAAATTGACTCTTGTGGTGAATAAGGGTGAAGAGATAACTATCCGAAAAGTTAATGTGAGTGGTGCTAAAAGATATGATTTTAGTGATTATCAAAATAAACTCAAAAATAAAGAGCAGGAGTTTATGGGTTGGTTTTTGGGACGAAATGATGGAAAGATTGATATTTTTGCACTAAATAGTGATTACCGAAAAATCGAGGATTACTACAAACGGCGAGGGTATTTGGATGTTAGAGTTTCGCCACCGCTTTTGAAAGTAGATTTTGGTGGATATTTTGCAGATTTGTCCTATCAGATTTATGAGGGTGAGCCTTATACTATTACAAGTATAGAGTTTAAGCAATCTAATGCTATCTTAAATACTGAGAATTTGAAAGATGAGTTGTGGAGTATTGAGGGTGAGCGATTTAATATCGTCTATCTGAGAAAAGATTTAAAAAAAATAGAGACGATGGTGGCAGATAAGGGTTATGCTTTTGCAAAAGTTTTTCCTGATATTCAAAAAAATAAAAATGGTGAAGCCAAGATTGTTATAAATATAATACCAAATCAAAAAGTAACTATACGAAATGTTTTAATTTCGGGAAATCGACGAACCCTAGATAGAGTCATTCGACGGGAGATTTATCTTAGTGAGGGGCAATTTTATAGCCAAACTGATATGCAAGATTCCAGAAAAGCTTTGAGCCGAACTGGATTTTTTGATAGTGTCAAAATTTCTAAAAAAAGGGTAAATGCGACCGAGATGGATTTGCTGGTGAGTGTCAAAGAGGCAAGAACTGGAAATGTAATAGCAGGAATCGGATATGGAAGTTATGATGGCTTGATGTTTAATTTTAAAATTAGTGATAAAAATGTGTTTGGAAGCGGAATTGATGTAAGTGCAAATTTGGATTATTCATCTCGTACAACTTTAGGTTCACTAAATTACTACAATCCACGACTTGATGACACAAGATTTAGTTATGGTGGTTCGATTTTTTCAAAAACCTTTGAGGGCTATGATTATGACCAAAAAACAGATGGTTTGACTCAAACAATTGGTCGAAAATTAACCAGACATTTAAACTCCTCTTTTACATATAAATTAACTAGAACCCAGCTTTCAAATCTCTCAGAGGGGTTAGATGAGGATTTGTACAGTGTTGGAGAAACCTATAAAAGTGCGGTAATTCCAGCTTTAAATTACAACTCCACAGATGATTATTATATACCTCGAAGTGGTATTCGTGCCTATGCTTCCTATGAATATGCGGGGATTGGTGGAGATGAAAAATATGGGAAACAGAACTATAAATTTGCGACTTTTTACGGTTTAGAAGATATTATAGATTATGATTTGATTTTTAGGTTTAAGACGAGATTGCAATTTGTAGATGATTTTGGCTATTTGCCAATTAATGAAAAACTTTATCTTGGCGGTGTTAGTAGTATTCGGGGTTATCGTTCCTACTCAATTTCACCAAAAGATGATAAAAATAATCGAATTGGTGGCACAAAATCTGCTAATTTTTCAGTAGAGGCTAGTTTTCCATTAGTGCCGAGTGCAAAGATGAGATTGGTAGCTTTTTATGATAGAGGTTGGCTTGGTGAGGATAAAATAACTGATATAGAGAAGGCTGGTACGGGGGCAGCGATTGAGTGGTTTTCGCCATTAGGACCTATAATGTTTATTTTTTCAAGGGCATTAATGGAAGAGGAGGGCGATAGTACCTCTAGTTTTGAGTTCACTATTGGTAGAACTTTTTAGTAAAATTTTTCACACAAATTTAAAAGGGGATGGGTAATGAAAAATAGTTTGATAAAGAATTTTGCAATAGCATCGGTAATTGTTGTTGTTGCGATTGGGGGATTGTATTATAAAAATAATATGATAGAGAGAGGTCTTGAGGCGGAATTAGATAAGTTAACGGCGGAGAATTTTTTTGAATATGATAGAGTTAAATGTGGGGGACTTTTTGATATTGATTGTAAAATTCAAAAGGTAAATTTAACAATTCAAACTCAAGATAGTAAAGATAAGATTTTTTTAGATTTTATCAAAATTTACTCTATTCAAGATTATTTGGATTTAGATAACAAAATTGAGAACAAAGATATTAAAATTAAGGCTGATTTTATCGGTTTTAATTTAGAAAAAAAACATTTTTTAGAGGGGATTGAAGATGAATTTCTAAAAGATTTAATGCTAGATTTATATAATTCTGTGAATAAATTTGATATTCATAGCCAATTTGTGATAAATATCTCATCTAAAGATAAAGGTGTTTTGTCTAAATTTGATTTACAAAAATTAAATATTCAAACCAAAAATTTTTCAGTTGATACAAATATGTTTATCAAAGATTTATCTATCGAAAATGCAAAAGATTCGATTCTTCAAAATTTTAATGGTATTATTCAAAATCAAAATATAGAATCTATTTTTATAAAATGGCTAAATAATATGAAAAAAAATTATCCAGATATTTATAAAGAGGCTTGTGAAGCGGTTGATTTAAATCCCCAAACCACCAAAGCACTTAGAGTTTTTGGAAAACTAAGAAAACTATTTGCGATGGAACTTACGGCTCAAGGTATAGAAAATGCATCAAGCAAGTATCAAAAAGATTATAATTTAGCATTAAAGGCATTAATTGAGGGCAAAAGTAAAACAATTGGGGTGTTGCTGAAAAATAAAACTAATATTAGTTTTTCTGATTTTATCACAGGAACTATGATGGCGATGATTTCTAAAGAGGGTTTAAATCAATATATGTTTGATAATTTTGATTTAGAGATTCACTCAAAATAGAGTTGTATAAAAGTGAAAACTAAGATTTTTTAAACTTAATTTAATTTTTAAAAAAGGATAGATGATGGCTAGATATTTTAAGGATAGTAATCTCTTACAAATGTTTTTTGTCAAAAATCTATCTTTAATTATTATTATTTTTCCCATTCTTGTACTTTTTTTTTATGGCGGTGCAGTTTCATTGTTTATCTCATATAAGCAAAATAATCATATCAAAAATGAGATTAACAAACTTGAAAACAAGATTTTGGAAGAGCAAAAAAAACTCCTCAGAGACAAAGCAAAAAATATCAAATCATTTATTGAATTTTCGATTAAAAAACAGGAGGAGTTAGCAAATAAAGAGCTAGAATCTATTGTAAATATGGCGATAGACATTTCTTTAAATATTATTAAAAAAAATGATTATATTTTAACAATAAGCGAACTTCAAGAATTAATTCTTTTCTCTTTAGAGGAGATTCGATTTAATAGTAATCGAGGATATATCTTTATAAATACTCTTTATGGAAGAAATGTGATGCACCCATTTAATAAAAATCTCAAAAATAAAAAGATTAGAACTTTAAAAGATGGAGAGGGAAAATTATTTGTAAAAGAGTTTGAAAAAATTATCCGAAAAAAAAAGAGTGGGTTTGTAAAATATAGTTGGTATAAACCAAATGCTGGATTCCAACGACATTATCCAAAAATTTCCTATATTAAAAAGTTTAAATATTATAATTGGTATTTTGGCGGTGGTGAATATCTTGATAATATTAAATCCAATATCAAAAAAGATATTTTGATTTTTTTAGAATCAATCAAGATGTATGAGAGTGGATTTATATTTATTTTTAATAAAAAGGGAAAATTAGTAAAACATCCATGTGCAGAAAAATTTGTGAATCTAAATGATGAAGAGGTTAAAAGTGAAAATATGGAGATTTTGCAAAAATTTAAAAAGGCATCTTTAGATAAAAAATTTGTCTATTATGAGGGCAAAGATTGCTTAACTAATAGTTTTATGAATAAAATCTCCTACATCTATCACGTTAAAAAATTTGATTGGTATATTGTCATTAGTAAAAATCTGCAAGATATTGAAGAAACCCTAAAAGCTGAGAAAAAAATTTTGATAGATAAACTCGATAATGAATCTACTTTAAATATTGAACTTCTGCTTGTTATTAGCTTTATCTCCCTAATTCTATCCTACTATCTCTCATTTCTCATCAATAAAACTTTAAATATGTATGAAAAAGAGTTAGATGAAAATCAGAAAACTATGCTTTATCAAGCTAGATTAGCTCAATCTGGAGAGCTTTTAAATATGATAGCCCACCAATGGCGACAACCTTTAGGCAAAATTGCGGTGGTTGCATCATCTATCAGAATTGCAATTTTCGCAGGAAAACTGGAGGAGAATGAGTTAGATAAAAAATTGGAAAAAATTGAAAATTACACAGAGCATCTTTCACAAACAATTGATGATTTTAAGAATTTTTATAAACCAAAAAAAGAGAAAGAGAAAACTTTTATCTATCCTTTAGTAGAGCGGTCAATCGATTTTGTGGAGAGTAGTATTAAACACAAAAATATTCAAATAATACGAGATTTTATAGAGGATAGCGAGATAGAGATTTTTTCAAATGAGTTAGTTCAAGTTGTCACAAATCTAATCCAAAATGCGATAGATGCTTCACAAAATAGGGGTTGGGTGAAGATAAAAATCAATTGCCAAAATAATCAAAAAATAATTGAGATTAGCGATAATGCTGGTGGCATAAAACTTGATAATATCCAACAAGTCTTTGAACTATATTTTAGCACTAAAGATAGTTCTCACAATTTAGGCTTAGGACTCTATATGTCAAAAATTATTATCGAAAAGCATTTAAACTCATCTATCGAAGTAAAAAATAGCGATGATGGAGCAATATTTACAATAAGGTTAAAAAAATGATAAATAAATACAAAATTTTACAGACTAAAAATCTACTTTATGTAGAGGATGACTTGGAACTTCAAGCTGAGACAAAGGAGATTTTAAAGATATTTTTTAATAAAATCTATACTGCCTCAAATGGTGAGAGTGGCTATGGACTTTTTTTGGATAATCCAATTGATGTAATTTTGGTTGATATAAATATGCCTGAATTAAATGGAATTGAGATGATAAAATTGGTGAGAAAAGATGATGAAAATATCCCTATTGCTATCATTTCGGCTTTTACAAATACCGATTATCTACTTGAATCGATTGAGCTTACTTTGACTAAATATCTAGTAAAGCCCCTCACCACAAAAAAGATTATACAACTTTTGGATAAACTTTTGGAGTTTTTTATGGATAATATTATCACTTTAAATAAAGATTGGCAAATAAATTTAGGCAATTGCCAAATCAAAAGCAGAGATAATATCATAAATCTTACAAAAAAAGAGGGTAAATTTATGGAGATTTTAGCTAAAAATTCTATTGTAACTTACGATATGCTAAATATCTCTATTTGGGAATATGACAAAATGCCTAGTGACAATGCCGTTAGAAGTTTTATTAGAAAATTGAGAAAAAAAATGCCAATTGATTGCATAAAAAATAAACAGGGTGTAGGATATTATCTTGATATTTAAAATCTATTTTGATAATAATTATTATTTTCAGATTTAATAAAGTTAAACTTAGCTACAATACTTTATATTAAATATAAGGTAAATTTTATGAAACTATCCGATTTAGAGCAGGGGAAGAGTGTTACTATCACAAAAACCGATTGCGACGATGAGCTAAAACAGAGATTTTACTCTTTTGGTATCATCAAGGGAGCGATTTTAGAGATTGAAAAAATCTCATTTTCTAAAAATACGATTGTTTTGGTCATCGATGATACATCAATTGCTTTACGGCTGAGCGAAGCTAAATATATTGAGGTGGAATAATGGAAACTATAAAAGTTGTTTTGGCAGGTCAGCCAAATGTGGGAAAAACATCGTTGATAAATGCGATGACCGATTCACGATTAAAGGTGGGAAATTTTAGTGGTGTGACGGTTGAGAAGAGTGAAGTTTGTTTTGAGCATCACTGTCACCAGCTCGAAATCATCGATTTACCTGGGACTTATTCCATAAATGGATTTTCACAAGAGGAGAAAGTTGCAAGAGATTTTTTGCAAAATGAGCATTATGATGTGATTTTAAATGTACTAGATTCCACTCACCTTACCCGAAATTTACTCCTTAGTTTGGAGCTTATGAATCTAAATAAAAAGATGGTAATAGCCCTAAATATGTATGATGAAGCGGCCAAAGAGGGGATTGTAATTGATGCTAAACAGATTGAAGCAATTACGGGAATTCCCACGATTTGTGTATCTGCAAATACTAAAGAGGGGATTGATAAGCTTTTAAATATAGTTCATAATTTGGCAGATGACCACCAACGGAAAAAAGCAAAAGTGAGTTATAGTGATATTTCAGAGAGGCAAATTTTTATTATTAGAGATTTTTTAGATGAGAGAAATTTTCAATATAAAGATTTGGATAATCGTGAAATTGCCATAAAATTGCTACAAGAGGATGAAAAAATGTTTAAATTCATCCACGATAAACCAATTTTCATAGACCTTCACCACACTTTATCCACCTCTCTTGCCAAACTCCACACCTATTTTGAGACCAAAAATATCAAAGATATTCAAGCCACCGAACACCACTCTATCGCTCGTGGAATTCATAGAGAAACCGTAACTTGCAACAGGGAGAGAAAAAATAAACCATTAACCAAAAAAATAGATGACATTTTGATAAATAAATTTGCTGGAATTCCAATTTTTCTATTTTTTATGTGGGGACTTTTTCAGTTGACATTTGAGCTTGGGGCAATTCCCATGGATTACATCGATGCAGGTTTTGGTTGGCTAGGAGATGCGGTTGGTCAAAGTATTTCGCACGAGGGGCTAAGGAGCTTGATGGTAGATGGAATCATCAACGGTGTGGGGGCAGTTGTGCTATTTTTGCCAAACATCATCATACTCTATATCGGTATCGCACTTCTCGAAACCACAGGTTATATGAGCCGAGTCGCATTTTTGCTAGATGGTTTTTTTCACAAATTCGGTCTGCACGGCAAAAGTTTTATCCCACTCGTCACAGGTTTTGGTTGCTCCGTCCCCGCATATATGGCGACAAGAACCCTCAAAAATGAGAAAGATAGATTAATCACACTTTTTATCATCGGATTTATGAGTTGTGGGGCAAAACTTCCAATTTATGTGCTTTTCGCAGGAGCTTTTTTTAGCCCAGAAAGTGCTGGAAATGTGCTGTTTTATATCTATATTTCTGGAGCATTATTGGGGCTAGTGATGGCAAAAGTGTTACGGGTTGTGGTTTTCAAAAGCAAAGATGAACCATTTGTTATGGAGATGCCAAAATATCGAATGCCAACAATAAAATTGCTTTGGTTTATCGTCTCAAAAGAGGCTTGGATGTATCTCAAAAAAGCGGGTACATTTATTTTAGCTGCTACAATTTTGATTTGGTTTGCTTCAAATTATCCAAAAAATGATGACCCCTCACCGCTGGTTCAATTGGAACAAAGTTATTTAGGACAGTTAGGTCATGCAAGTGAGCCATTTTTTGCCCCTCTCGGATTTGATTGGAGATTGTCAGTTGCTCTTGAAACGGGACTCTCTGCTAAAGAGGTTGTGGTGGCGACTTTGGGGATTTTGTATAATGTGGGCGAAGATGTAGATGAAAGTTCACACGCATTATTAAATAAGATAAAATCTGAAATACCATTTGCAAGTGCAGTTTCATTTATAGTTTTTGTGATAATTTATCTGCCCTGTTTTGCCGCCAGTATGGTTTTTGCAAAGGAGGCAGGAGGATATAAATATTTAGTTTATCT
>JAOZPA010000178.1 GCA_029932985.1 Campylobacterales bacterium | reverse complement strand
TTAGTGTAATGGTTTTGTGTTTGGCAACCGCCAATTTACAAGCTGATGAGAGAAAAATAATAAGGCAAATGAAGTCTGAAAAAAGAGTGGCTTTGGTGATTGGAAATAATAGTTATCAAGGAGATATACCAAAGATTAGAAATGCGATAAATGATGCGGAGGCTATCAGAGATATTTTGAAAAATAGAGGTTTTAGTGTAACTTACAAAACAGATGTGACCAAAAAATCTATGAAAAAAACTCTAAAATCTTTTTATCGAAAAATCAAAAATAGTGGAATTGGATTTTTTTATTTTGCAGGACACGGAATAGAAGTAGAGGGCAAAAATTATTTAATTCCAATAGATGCCGAGTTGGATGAAAAAGGTGATGCAGAGTTTGAGGCGATGGCATTAAATCAAATCACAAAAAAGATGAAAAAATCAAACAATAGATTAAACATCGTAATCCTAGATGCTTGTAGAAATAATCCATTTAGCCGAGGAGTTGGCGAGGGGGGATTGGCAGATGTCAAACCACCCATTGGACTTTTTGTAGCTTACTCCACAGATGCAGGAAAAACTGCAAGTGATGGTAAAAAAGGAGAAAATGGACTTTTTACCAAATATCTCATAAAAAATATGAAAGAGCCATTAAAGATTCAAGATGTATTTAGAAAAACGAGAGAAGAGGTGTATGATATATCAGGTGGTAAGCAGTTTCCCGCAGTTTATGACCAAATTATAAAAGGTGATTTTTATTTTACTCTGCCAACTTATACTCCTGTTCCAGACCCCAAGCCGATATATCAACCAGTGGTTAAAAGAGAGAAGTTTTATACTCCCACTTTTGAAACCACTCCATCAGGGGCAAATATGCAAATTGAGGGATATGGAAGTTGGTATGAGGGGATGAAACTCAAAAAAGGAAAGTATGATATACGAGTCTCAAAATCGGGATATGAAACGGTTATTTACACTATAAATCTAAGTAGTAGTGGTTCGTTCAGATTTCCACTAGAGGCAAAAGGTGGAGGTGGTGATTTTAGTTTTACCAAAATAGATAAAGGCTCTTATATAATCCCTGCGATGGTAAAGATAAATAGAGGAAGTTTCACTATGGGGTCAAACAGTGGTGGTAGTGATGAAAAACCAACTCATAGAGTCAATATCAGTTACGGTTTTTATATGGGCAAATATGAGGTGACATTTGAGGAGTATGATAAATTTTGTGAAGATACAGGAGCAAAAAAACCAAAAGACAGAGGTTGGGGCAGAGGAAAACAACCAGTAATTTATGTAAATTGGAATGATGCAAAAGCTTATGCAAAATGGCTTAGTCAAAAAACAGGTAAAAATTATCGGTTGCCAACAGAAGCGGAATGGGAATATGTGGCAAGAGCAGGAACTACAACTAAATGGAGTTTTGGAAATAGCGAAAGTGATTTAAAATATTATGCTTGGTATGATAAAAATTCTTATGATAAAGGTAGTAATCATTTAGATTATGGAACTCATCCAGTAGGACAAAAAAATAAAAATCCGTGGGGATTATATGACATGTATGGAAATCTATATGAGTGGTGTGAAGATTGGTATAAGAGCGATTATAATAATGCACCTACAAATGGAAGTGAAAATGATAATCATTCTCAAAAGAGTAGCAAAGTTCTTCGTGGTGGTTCGTGGGTCCTTTCGTCTGGTGACACTCGCTCGGCTAATCGTTACGGCGTCATTCCCTCGGTTCGGGACGATGATATTGGGTTTCGTCTTGCTGGAGCTTTACATTAGTTTTTGGGTGTTTTTTACCTTTTTTCGTTTTTAAATTTTACTTTTTAAAGCCCTCTGCAAGAGCGAAATTTTTTTTTGAGGTAAAGTCGAAGATTACCTTAAGCTTAGAGGAGTGATTTTATATCATTCCTAATTATATGGAGAAAAATATGAATGAAAATTATCCTGTGATAGTAAAAAGTTACAATTTAGCTTTGTGGTATATTGAAAAATTATCAAGATTACCTAAAAATCATCGTTTTACAATAGGAGAGAAGATACAAAATACTCTTTTGAATTTATTGATGACTTTAAGTGATACAATCTACTCAAAAGATAAGAAAAGATTGTTAACTCTTGCAAATAAAGAGATAGAAAAGTTAAGACTTTTAAGCCGATTGCTAAAAGATTTAAAAATTCTACCAAATGATAGCCATAGATTTATAGCAAATTCTCTAAATGAGATAGGTCAAATGGTGGGTGGATGGAGCAAAACTCTATGAATAATTTATCGTTATATGAGCAAATTTATGATATAAATAATCTCTATAAAGCTTCTAAAAATGCCCTAAAGGGTAAAAAATCAAAACCATCTGCTGCCAAATTTTGGCTAAATGAAGATAGGGAGTTGGCTAAAATGCATGAGGAGTTAAAAAATAAAAATTACAGATTTGGAAAATATACAGAGTTTACAATAAATGATAATAGTGTAATGAGAAAAATCTCCGCTGCCCCATTTCGTGATAGAGTAGTCCATCATGCAATTATAAATATCATAGAGCCGTTTTTTGAGAAGAGTTTTATCTATGATAGTTATGCAAATCGCAAAGGCAAAGGAACATCAAATGCTTTAAAAAGAGCAAAATATTATGCAAATAGATATGATTATGTTTTACAGTTGGATATAAAAAAATATTTCCCATCAATTGACCATCAAATTTTGATTAATGAGTTGAGTAAAAAAATAAAAAATAAAGAAATGATGTCTTTTTTGGAAAAATTAATTTTTAATTCAAATAAACAGGAGGAGGTTAATTTTTATTATAAAAATGATAATCTTTTTACACCTTTTGAGAGAAAAAGAGGAATACCACTTGGAAATCTTACAAGTCAATTTTTTGGTAATGTGTATCTTGATAAATTTGACCATCATGTAAAAGAGAATTTAAGAATTAAAGGATATATTAGGTATGTTGATGATATGATTTTTTTTTCAAATTCAAAAGATTTTTTATTGAATTTAATAGATGAGATTAATAAATTTTTAGATATTTTAAGAGTAAAAATTCATCCAGATAAAATAAAACTGATAAAAACAGTTACTGGATTTATATTTTTAGGATATAAAGTCTTTAAAACACATTTTAGATTAACTTCAAAATCTATCAGAAGAGGTAGAAAAAAATTAAAAAAAATTAAATATTTATATAGATATAATAAATTGGATTTAGCATCTGCTAAAAATAAAATTTTTGGCACAGTTGGTTTTTTTAAAATAGGTAAAAATTATCAAATAACAGAAGAGCTACTTCTACAAACTACTTTAAAAAAGAGTAATTTATAGAGGCAGTATCTTCGTGGTGGTTCGTGGAACAATTCGTCTGGTAACACTCGCTCGGCTAATCGTAACAACAACAATCCCTCAAATCGGAACAATAATATTGGGTTTCGTCTTGCTAAAACTTTTTTTGCCAGAATTTATAATAGTGATATTAAAAAGAGTGCATTTTAAAGTTCACTGCCTCTTCGGAAAATTATTAATTTTCTGTTTATATATGAACTTTAGTCCTATAATGAAATTTATTTTGTGGACTAAAGTCCACCATACAAATAAAGTAAAAAAATCTTGTCTTTTTCAAGCTTAATTTGTTATAATTAAAGTAAAAGGATAAAGAGATGAAAAAAATAATTTATGGAAATAGTAATTTTAGAAAGATAAAGATTAATAATGATTATATCTATGTGGATAAAACTAAACATATAGAGACTTTAGAGAGTTTGAGTGAAGATTTTGTGATATTTTTGAGACCTCGGCGGTTTGGAAAATCACTTTTTTTATCAACTTTGCAGTATTATTATGATGAAAATTCGGCAGATGAGTTTGAGGCGATGTTTGGAGATACCT
>JAOZPA010000004.1 GCA_029932985.1 Campylobacterales bacterium | reverse complement strand
TGGAATCACTGTTTCATTAGTTTCAACTACTGGAATCACTATTTCATTATTAATTACAGGAATTTTTATTATTTCATCAGGATTTACTCCAACATTCATAGCCAAATGAGCGATTACTTCATCTTCAGTTTTAAAAACAATTTGATTATTCATTAATTTTATTTTAACTTTTAAATTTTCTAAAGTAATATCTTTTAAAATAATATTTTCAGTAAATCTCTCACTTGTATCTTTGCTAATTTCAATTCCATTCTCTGGATTAGTGTCTTTATCCAAAGATTGTAAAAGCAAAGCAATTCTGACAACCTCTTTATCCCTTATATTTTTTCTATGAACCCCCACAATATCTTGTGGAAATATGAGTTTATCCTCTGTTATTTTATTAATTGAACCTAAATTTATTTTACCAATATAGAAAGTCAAAGGAAGAGATGAACACTCAAATTTACCATTATTTTGAGTGAATCCAATAATTTTCCCACACCGATATTCAATTCCTTCAACCGCACTATCATATATATAACCCACTATCTCTTTTTTCTCTATTAATACTTCCTCTTGCGATACCTCTTCTACCGCTACATTATTTGAGCTATCATCTCCACAACCAGTAAGCATTAGAATTGAAATTGTAGTTAAAAAAATAGAACAAACTGATTTTTTTATACTTCTCATTATAATCTCCTTTTAACAAATATTAAAAACATTATAGTTAAATAAGAGTTAAAAACATATTTAATCTTTCTGTTTTTAATATTGTTTTAATGATTGTTTTAGTTAGTAACATTTATAAAAAAAGATAATAATTGAAAAATAAGAGATTAAAGCTTTAGGCTTTGGTAATTCTAGGAAGAGGATGATATTAAGAGATATGGTATAGTGGAAAAAAAAAGGAGGAAATATATTTATCTCAAACTTTTAAAATTTTTTAGATTAAAAGATAAGCCTAGTTAAAAAAAGGTGCATTGATGAAGAGAGTTTTATAGAATTCAGGGCTTAAGATTTCATTATCTTCTACATTAAATTTTTCTTTTATCTCTTTAAGTTCTTGATTATCTATATTTCCATCTTTTTTAAAAGAGGTCATTTTATAAGCACTAAGGATAATTTCCAATTTGTTTATCTTCTTTTTTATGCTAAAATTAGTATATTCTTTTAACTCTCCTTCGACTACGAAGTTGTCTATTTGTAGATTTGGTTTTGTACATTTCCAGTAGGGGAGAGCGTAAAGCCTACCTAGAAGTTGAAGTACACTGTATTCTGATAAAATTCTAAGGGCTTGGTCTTCTGTGTGTTCAAAAGTGATAGCTTTACTTAAGCCTAAACCTGTACCATTTAGAAATAGTCCAAAATTTCCATCTCTTGAATATTTTAGTAGTTCAATTTTATTTTGAGTAGCAATTCCAAAAAGATAAGTTCTATCATAATATTTATAGACTTTTAAATCAATGGCGATTTGAGAACGGGCTACACTATTATCAAGTTCACCCATAAAAGTAGTAGAACCTTGACCTTTTCCCGCCTCTACATCTGTATTTAAACCTTTTCTTGTTGAGTAAATCCCTTTATCATATTGGGTAATTGCCCCATTTATAACCAAGCCTGGCAAAAATTTTTCAATTCCTTGGGAACGTTGTCCTGTCATAACCATCTCTTTTTCTCTAAAAGTAGGTTCGTAAGCCACTAAATCAAAGCTTGAAATATATAAAATCAGAGGTGTTTCTAGAAAATTTCTTATATCGAAAGGTAGTTTTGTGGAGGATGTCCTATTTTCAATAGATTTTATTTGGATTCTAATTCGTGGAGCTTCAAAAAGTTTCATTAATTTATCTAATTTAGCAAAAGCATCTGTAAAAAATGTTTTATTTTGTATTGGACTTTTAAACTCTTTCTCTTTTTGAGTTATTTTAGGTTGTTTGAAACCACATCCTGAAATTAAAAGCAATGCAATTAATATTAAAATAATATTTTTCATTACTTTAGACCTTTGTGATTTTTAAATTATATGAAGTTATTGTATTGGTATCAAATAAATTTTTTTATTTAACTCTTATTTGTACATTTTTTAAATAGATATTGACCTCTTTTACATCTTTGTTTTTATCTTTTGTTAAATCGACCTCACCAATTCTACTAACAGTGGAGTTTTCTTCCCTTTTTTCAAGTATTTTTGTTTTATATTTACTTATTTTTTGTTTACCAAATACATCTAACCCATCTATTGTACTATTTACAGTTAGACCTTTTTTTAAATTTGTTTGCTTAACACTTCCTAAAGATATGTTATTTGTTTTTACTGTATGTTTGCCCTCTACATATCTATATATAGTTTTACCATCATTACTTAAACCATTATTTTTTTTTGAGTAGTGTTTCACTTTTGATGCTTCATAGCTTTCATTAGATGAGATAAGTAAAGAGGAAAATATTATAGATAGTATTAAAATAGATTTCATTTTTAAACCTTTGAAAAATAGGACTGAAACTCAAAAAATTTCAATCCTATATATAAGCTGAACTAATTACAACTATTTCGTAAAGTCAAAATTGTTGTAGTTTGTTTCAACTAGTCACAGCCTTGCTCACAATCTGTGATATTTGTAGAACCTTGTGATACATCAGAATGATTTCGGACACTACTATATTTTACTTTATTACTTTGTAAGTTTGTAGAATTTGTAAGTCTAGAGTTAGCAACAGAAGTAGAACCCTGTGTTAAGCTAGATTTCTTTAAAACTTCAGAACCAATAACTTTATTTACTTGCGCATTTGCAAAGTTATTTACCACAGCATTACCACTAACAGATGTAGCTCCCTGTGCTAAAGTAGAATGATTTGCTACATCGGAACCATTTATTCTATTCTCTTGTGCATTTGCAAAGTTATTAACTGAACTAGCAAAAAGACTTAAACTTGCGACCATTGATAAAATAATAATTTTCTTCATAATAAACACCTTATTTAATTGTTATCACACCTTGTGATATTGTTGAGTTTCTAATATTTGCATTTCTAATAATAGATTTTTGCTTATTCTTAAAATTACTCAGTTTTGACTTACTAACTTTAACTTTCCCTTGGAAAACAGTCGAATTATAAAATTTACTATTTTCAATCACATTCTTCATCTTATTTTCAATATTTTTTAGGTCAGAATCTTTAATCTCAAAAGCCCCCTGCGAAATAACTGAATTACTGACAATAACATCACGAATTACATTTAATTGCTTATTGTCAACATCTCCTAATGTAGAATGTTTAATCTCTATCGAACCTTGCTTTATATCAGAATTTTTAGCTTTAATATTATCTATCATATTTGCTTGAAAGTTATTAAAACTATTAACTGAACTAGCAATAGCTAATTCAAATCCAAACAGCAAACAAAGCATAATTATTCTTTTCATAAAAACTCCGTCTCTAATAAAAGATTTCAAGAATTCTATCACTATTAAGATTAAAATTATCTTAATAAAAAATATTAACACTAACAAAGATAAATATTTTTTGTTGCAAAAATTCACATATTTTATCTAAAATTTATCTCTTTTTCTTAAAAAATACAAAAAGATATATTAAAAAATGTAATTTATCCTAATTAACTAAATATAGCTTTTATTTTAATTTGGGTAGATACAATTTGTAACAAATTAAATATTTTTTTAAGGAGTAGAAAGGTCTTATGAAATTTAACCTTATAATTAATATAAGATATTATTTTGTTTTAATAGTTTAGAAATTAACTATATCTTAACTTAAAATTATCTTTTTATTATATATATTGTATCTGCAAATATACTTCTATTTTACTATAAAAGTCCTTATTCTAGGGAAAGTAACAGCAATTTATAAAATATTCATATAGTAAAGTAATCCCAATAGGTAGGTATTTTTTCTAAAATAATGACTTTTAAATACACTATTTAAATTTTCATTTTTTTCATATATTCTAATATCCTTTAATATATTTTATCTCTTTAAACTATTCAATATGATACAAAATTAACACTTAATCTGGAGAAAAAAAAATCTATTGTATTTTTTATAAATTACACTTGTTTTATGTTACGGAAATACACTTTCTATTATTGGAAAAATTTATTATTTTCAATATTTAAGTCTATTATTTCTTTAAAAATATTTTTTTTATTTACTATAGATAGCTTTAATTTTTGAGATTTTTATTCTATTTTTTTTTAAATTTTTTTTAACAAGATACGCAAAAAGATACAAAACCCCGAAGAGATTCGAGGTTTTTTGTAATTGATAGGGTATTCTTGCAGGGTCATAAACCTTTAGGCTACCAATTATATTTACAAGTGAACATATATGAGTCCTCTTCGTAATCTGCGACATCTCTTACGATTTTATATCCTAAACCCAAAGTCCAGCTGTATAAATCATATTGAGTTTGTGCCATATAATAGGTGGCTTTGTCTCGCCCCTCCTCTAAATCCTCTCTTGCTAATTGCATAATTTGTAGGACATCGGCACTAGCTCTCCATTGTTTTGTAAAGTGATATTTTGCCCCGATTCCATAATTTATTGTTTGCATAGGTTCAAGATTATTGATGGCATCTGCGACGAATTCTAAATCTTCAGGGACTTTTGAGCTTGGGATATATTTTTTGCTGTATTGATATGCCAAGCTTGTATTTAGCCAAAAATTTTCGGTGATTTTGTATGTAGGCATAACTCCAGCCCCTGCACCGTATTCTAAATATCCGCCACCATCTGGGAAAATTGAGGATTCCAAATATACCGCACTTCCGATTAAGTTGATTGTGGTTGCAATGTCGAGCTGACTATTTATGATACTATTTATGGTGTAAAATGGGATGAGTGAGAGATTTCCAGATTTTGAACCCCAGTGGTCATTGATTTTTGTATATCGGTAAGTGGTCAAAAAACCTAATTTGTCGCCATTTGTAAAATCATAGGAGTAGTTTAAAACTCCAGAACTTGCATCACCACTTTCACCTTTGTTTTTGATAGTTGCAGATTCACTATTCATCAAAACTTTGGATGAAAAATTGTTGCTAAGTGAGCTTATCATACCTAAGTTTCGGCTTTTTGTTGCGGCAGATGAGGATGAGGTGGATTGACCAGACATTGTGGCAGTTGGGTCACCACCATAAATAGCTTTCATAAGGGCATCGGCATTTGCTTTTCCCCAGTCGGTTAACTCATCTTTGGTTAAACCATCTCTAGGAGTTTCAATAGTCACTCCATCTCCCTCAATTTTAATCCAAACTCTATCATTGTCGTCGTGATGCTGGTTATTATCAAAAACTGTAAATTGGTAACTCACTTTTGCATTATAAAGTACCCCTGAATCATAAATTTTTCCATCATCGTGCAGAACTGCATCTTCAGTCCCCGAACCTTTTAAAAAATCATCCCAGTTTGCATAAACATTTGTAGCCAAAATCGCTATTAGCGAAAATCTTATAACTTTTTTCATCTTAAGCCTCCAAATAAAATTTTATCTATAATTTTATCATATTAAAGATAAAAGTAAAGCAAAAAATATTTTTTTCTTATCTAAATTGAACTGAAGCTTAAATTTTTTTTCTTTAATACTCAATTTATATTTAGTTTAAAAATAAATATAGAAAATATTAATTTCAAGGGAAATTATCAGAAGTTAATATTAAATCTCTCCATTTTGAATCTCTATTTTATCTTTTTATCAACAAATCAAGCTATAATAAAACTATTAAGGGTATGTATGAATTATAATATGAATTTAGATGATGTAATACAGCGAGTTGAAGATGCTAGGCTTGGGGTCAGTGGGCATCATATTGTGAAGATTGTGGCAGTTAGTAAATATTCACAAGCAAATGATGTACGAAATGTTTTTGAATGTGGGCAGAGGGCTTTTGGGGAAAATCGTGTGCAGGATTTGGAAAATAAAATCTCTTTGCTTGATGATATTCCGTTGGAGTGGCATTTTATGGGTCGGTTGCAAAAAAATAAGATTAATAAATTGATAGATTTAAATCCGTTTTTGATGCAATCTTGTGAGAGTTTTGAGTTAGCTCACGAGATAGATAAACGACTTGAGATAAAAAATAGAAAGATGAATATTTTGCTCCAGATAAATTCTGCAAATGAGAAACAAAAAAATGGAATTGAGCAGAATCGAGCGATTGAAGAGTTTTTAAAAATCAGAGAAAATTGTAAAAATTTAAATCTTTTGGGGGTTATGAGTATTGGAGCGATGAGTGAAGATGTGAAATTGATTCAAAAAAGTTTTGAGGATAGTTATGATATTTTTGAAAAACTAAAATCTAATGGTGCGAAATATTGCTCAATGGGGATGAGTGGGGATTTTGAACTGGCTATTAAATGTGGGTCAAATATGGTTAGGGTTGGTAGCTCTATTTTCAAAAGATAATCTATGGATATTCTAACTAGTTTTAAAAAAATGAAAAAGATTCGAGCAGTGGGGCTTGTGATTCGACCAAATTCACCAGAGTTAAAAGTTCATTATCTTAAAATCAAAAAAAAGTTAAAAAAGCTAGGAATTAAGCTTTATGTTTCAAAATACTCCTCAACACTTTTGGGCTGTGAGGGGATTGAGTTTGAAAAGATGTGTAAAAAAAGTGATTTTTTGATAGCGATTGGTGGCGATGGTACTTTAATTTCACTTTGTCGTAGAAGCTATAAATTTAAAAAACCAATTTTGGGGATTTATGCTGGGAATTTAGGTTTTCTCACCGATATAAAATGTGAAGAGAGTAGCAGTTTTTTAGATAAAATTTTTGCTGGGGAATATCGGATAGATAATCGTATGGTTTTGACTGTTAAGTTTAATTATAAAGATGGCAAAAGTCGTAAAGTTGTAGCATTTAATGATGCCGTTTTTTCGAGACATAGTGTCGATGGAATGTGCAATATTAAAGCTTTGGTTAATGGTCATATTATCAATAATTACAAGGGTGATGGTTTGATTCTCTCAACCCCCACAGGCTCAACAGCTTATAATCTTTCCGTTGGGGGACCTGTGGTGTATCCGCTAACTCAAGCTCTTATTCTTACCCCCATATCGCCACATTCACTCACTCAAAGACCACTGATTATGCCTGTAAATTTTTCAGTAAAGTTCAAAAGTGATAGTGACTTATCTATCATTATTGATGGGCAAGAGGTGTATCGGATGAGGGATTTAGAGTCTGTTGAGGTGAAAATTGGGAAAAGAGGTGTAAAAATGATTCATAGGGTTGAAAAAAATTATTTTCAAACTATCAAGGAAAAATTAAATTGGGGTCAGTTATAGTTTAACATTATAGCTCTATTATTTGCAATAAAACCCCACAGTTAAGGCTTTTATAGGTTTTATTTAGGATTTTATAGATAGCGAAATATTCAAATAAACAAACTTAAAGAAAAATCAATAAAATAAAATGAGTTTATAAACTTAATATAGTTCAAAGAGATAGATTCTATAATTATAAACTTAGAAGTATAAAAAATTAAAAAAAATTAAAAATTTTAGAATGGAGTAGAAAATGAGTTTTGAGCATATAGATAATAATAGAGGTTCTAAGATTTTAGTTGTAGATGATAATAAGTTGAATATTCAAATTTTAGCTTCGCTTCTTGAGACAAATAAATTTGATGTCTCAGCTGTGAATAGTGGTGAGGGGGCGATTAAAGCACTTAAAGCGATGAAATTTGATATGGTATTATTGGATATTATGATGCCCATAATGGATGGATTTGAGACCTGTATGCAGATTAAAAAAAATAGTTATTTTAAAGATATTCCTATAATTTTTATAACTGCTCGTGATGACACTGAGAGTATTAGAACTGGGTTTCACGTTGGCGGGGTGGATTATATCACTAAGCCGTTTAATGGGATTGAATTGATGGCGAGGGTAAATACTCATCTGACTCTACAAAGAAGGACTGGTGAGTTAAAAGAGGCATTAAGACGGGAAAAAATTTTGGCAAGTACCGATTCACTTACAAAAATCTATAATAGATTAAAGTTTGATATGCTTTTAGAGGAGAAAATCAACGAGACGAAAAGGTATAAAGAGCCGTTGTCTATTATCTTTTTTGATGTTGACCATTTTAAAAAAGTTAATGATACTTATGGGCATAAGGTTGGGGATATTGTGCTTGTAGATATTGCAAAAGTTGTAAAAAGGGAGATTCGGATTTCAGATGTATTTGCGAGATGGGGGGGAGAGGAGTTTATTCTTTATTTGCCAAAAACAGATTTAAATGGGGCGAAAGAGATTGCTAATAAATTAAGGTTAAAAGTTTCCGAGAGGGAATTTAAGGGGTTAGATAAAAATATAACTTGTAGTTTTGGGGTAACTGCTTTTAGGGAAAATGATACACAAGATACATTGATTTTAAGAGCAGATGAGGGGATGTATGAAGCGAAAAGAAATGGTCGAAATAGAGTGGAGGTGTTATGATGGCAACAGCAGAGAGAGGGAAATATTTATCGAGAAATATAATTACATTAAATATTGTGTTTGCAATTTTTATAATGGGTGTTATCGCCTACTATAATTTATCGCTTCAAGAATCACTGGAAGAGTTCAACAAAGAAAATGAACAAATTTTAGAAACGATGATAGAGAAGGAGAAAAAATCTATCAGAAGTGAAGTTCATGATGTTGTAAATCAAATCAATTATCAAAAACTTTTAGCTAAACAAAAAGTCAAAGATAATTTACAATTTAATACAACAACTGCGATTAAATTAGCCGCGGCGATGTATAATAGGTCTTCAGAAAAAAGTGATAAAGAGATTAAACGGGAGATTATTGCTATCTTAAAAACATTGAGTAATAGTGATAAACATAATGAGATATTTATATATGAGATTAAAGCTAGAAATAATATTGTAGCGAAACTTCTACCCACAAATACTCTCAAAGAGGGGATGAATTGTGCGGAAGATATTGATTCTAATGGATATAAATATGTGGAGGCTTTTTACAATAAGATTCAGATAGAGGAGAAGGGGTATGTTGATTTTACAACTTTGAAAACTTATAAAGATTCTATTCTAAAAATTAAAAAGATGGCTTTTACTAGTTATTTTGAACCTTTTAATTGGATTGTGGGTTATGCAAAAAATGTAAATAATCTTGATAAAAACATCAAAAATAGTGCAATTGAAATGTTGAAAGTCAAGGGGATTAGTGATAAAGATAAGAGAATCACTATTTTTAAAATTGATGAGTATGATAATTTAGACCTTTTGATGGCACCTATAAAGGGTGGTGAAGAGATTGCATATCTCAAAAGACAATATCAAGATGAGATAAATCGAGATATTTTAAATAGAGGGATTGTTTTTAAATCCTATCAAAATGGGCAAAAAAAAGATAATATCGCCTACTTTTTCCTTTATAGTGATTGGCAATGGCTAATTAGTGCTGGAGTGGATGTGGATAAAGTCAAGCAGGAGATTGAGCAGAAAAAGTTAGAGATTGGTGAGAAATATGATAAAAGATTGAAAGAATCGATGTTTATTGGTTTTCTAATACTTTTAGCAATTGGAGCTATCTCTTTTACTCTCATTCAGCTTGTTAAAAAAATTATGTCTATTCATAAAAAAGAGTTGACGGTTAAAGAGGGAGAGATTGAAAAAAAGGATAAGATTAATTTCAACTATCAACAGCAACTTCAAGAAAACCGAGGTGTGTTAGATGATATAACACAGAAAAAACAGATGATTTTTTCCAATAATAAGATTGCTTTTCTATTTTTAGATGAAAATTTGAGAATTATAGAGGTAAATCCTGGATTTTGTAAACTTTTTAATTTTAAAGAGAGTAATATCGTTGGGCAAGAGATGCAAAATCTCTATTTAAATAAAAAAGATTTTAGTCGTCTTCGAGATGAGATTGAAGATAAAATTAAACAAGGCTCAATGCTTGATATTGAACAAACTTTAATTAATAGCGAGGGTAAAGATATTTATTGCCATATTACAGGTTCATCTATTACTGATAAAAATCCAGATTTAGTGGTTTTGGCGATTGTTGACATCTCTTTTAAGAAGAAAATTAATGATAATATAAACTTTTTAAAGAGAAATAAAGAGATTAAAAATGAGTTTATAAATAATATTTCTCATGATTTAAAGACACCATTAAATGCTATTAAAGGTTTTGCTCAACTGCTTGAAAATGATGATTTGACAAAAACTCAAAGGAAATATTTAGAGTCAATAAAAGCGAGTGGAGATAATCTTTTGCTAATTATCAATGATATTATTGATATAAGTTTGCTAGAGCATAAAAAAATTAAACTCTACCACACTTCAATTGATTTAGAGTATTTTTTCGTCAAAATTAGAGATATTTTTATCCAGAAAATTACTGAAAAAAACCTTAAGTTTTCAATAGAGATAAGTGATGATATTCCTAGATTTATCGAAAGTGACCAGACAAGATTGCGACAGATTATCATAAATGCGGTTAATAATTCAATTAAATATACCGAAAAAGGTTTTATTAAAATTGAAGTAACCTCCAATGATGATGAGTTAATAATCTTAATTAGCGATAGTGGAGTGGGAATTAGCCCTACAAATCTAGCAAGAATTCAAGATGCATTTAAAAATGATGCCCCTCAAGATGTAGTTGATTTTCTCGGTATCGGTTTTGCAATAGTAAAAAAATTGACTAAACTATTAAATTATCATATAGAGATTCAAAGTGAGATAAATGAGGGTACACATCTAAAAATTATTTGCCCAATTAATTTAAATCGTGTTAAAAATAATGAGAGATTGAAAGAGACTAAACTCACTATTGATAAAGCAAAACGAGAAGCTATCTCAGAAGTTACATACAATAACTTAGATTTGATTTGGAAGTTAGAGGAGCTTAAAAATTCAAATGAATACAAAAACAATCTGGAAATCCTAAATTTCAAAGAGTGTAAAGTATTTGCAAGAAATGTCTATGAGATTGGTAAAGAGTTTCAAAACCAAGATGTCTTAGATTATACAAAAACTTTAATAGAAAATATTAAATCCTACGATGTTGAGGGAATAGAGCAAAACTTAATTGAATTTTCTGAATTAATAGAAAGATTATAAGCTTTATTTTATAAAACCTCCACCATCAAACTCTTCAAGCTTAATTCCCTCATCTCTATGGGGGAATTAGCACCTAATTCAAACTTTTCTAATCATAATTTAGCTAAAATAATTTTTTAAATAAAATCTAATGAAAGGATTCTTATGAAATTATTCAAAAAAATTTTACTATCCTCTATTGTCTCCAGTTTGGCAATGGCTAGTGGCTCAATGATTGAAGATTCAGGTACAATTATATCTCAAAATTGTCAAATCACAAATTTTTCACAATTAAATCTAAAAACTATCGCTGATTTAAAGATAAAAGTTGGTGAAAATTTAAAGTGCAAAATAAAGGCTGATAAAAATATTGTTGAAGTTATCAATTTTAATGTAGTTGATGGTGAATTAATAATAGATAGTAGCAAAAGTTTTTCAACACAAAGTGAGATAAAAATCACAATTAGCACACCTAGTTTAAAAGCGATTAAGTCAGATGGAGCTAGTGAAATAAAGGTTAGTGGCTTGAGTGAAAAAAATCTCAAAATTAATTTAAATGGCTCGGGGACTTTAAGCGGAAGTGGAAAAGTTTCAAATTTAAATGTCAAAATTGATGGCTCTGTTGAGGTGGATTTAGGTTCACTAAAGGTCAAAAATGCAGTAGTTATGGTAAAAGGGGCTAGTGAACTCAAACTTTTTGTGAGTGATAAATTAGATGCAACTGCTTATGAAAGTTCTGAGATAAATTATATAGGAAATCCAAAAAGTGTCAAAAAAAATGTGACAGGAGTTGCTGAAATAAACTCTAATGACTAATGAACAAAAAAACTCTTTTTTTAGCTCAAAGTGATACAACTGTTGGTTTTTTATCCCAAGATAATAAAAAAATTGCCAAAATAAAACAAAGGAGTTTAGGAAAAAAGTTTTTAGTTACAATTGATAGTTTGAAAAGATTGCAAAAATTTGCAAGAGTACCTAACAAATTCAAAAAAAAAGTTAGGAAAGAATCTAAATCGACATTTATCTATCCAAATAATTGTGCGATTAGAGTTGTAAAAGATGAGTTTCATTTGAGGTTTCTAAAAAAAATCGGATGGAGTTTTTCTAGTTCTGCCAATTTAAGTTCACTGAACTATGATGAGAAATTTGCAAAAAAAGTTTGTGAAATCATAGTGGAAGATTCCCGTGGACTACAAGAAAAAGGCTCTTCCAAGCTATATAAAATTGGTAGAAAAAAAATCAAAAGGTTAAGATGATATGAAAGTTTGTAATTTAGAAGTTTATCCAATCTTGAAAAGTTTGAGATTTCATGCTATTATCACTATGGCAATATCTGTAATCTATCTATTGGTTATATTTAGTATGAAAACCAAAGAGAATGAGAGTGTGCCTTTGATGATGTTGATATTTTTAGCTGGAGCAACTGGGGGACTTTTGAACTCCTATTTAAGAATTAAAAATATACCTCTATCTGAGGAGAATCAACTTACTCCCCATCTTAATTTTATGGCAATTTTACAACTCTATATCACACCTTTTGTTTCTGGTTTTTTGGCAATTATATTTTATGGTATCTGTATTTCAGGAGTTATTAGTGGAGAGATTTTTCCAAAATTTCAGGGTTTAGATTTACCCTATACAAATGTAGCAGATATTTTTATAAATGTAAAGCCAGAGGCTAGAATTGATGGTATAAAAGCGATAATGATTGGATTTATTACAGGTTTTTCAGAAAGACTTGTACCAAATGTGATTGATAAAATTGTCAAAGATTTAGAAACGAAGGGTATTTAAGATTTTTACAAAGTCAATAACCCCAAACAAAAATATAAGGAACAATATGAGGAAAAGTTTAAGTTTAACAGTGGTGGCATTTTTTTTGCTATTTTCGACAGGTTGCCAAGAGATACAAAACAAGTTAAGCAGAGGTGTCCAAAACTGGACAGGTACAAATGGAGTCTTAGAGATATATGCTGGAGAAAAAATGGTGATGAGATTTATCAAAATCGGCAAACTTTCAACCGCAATGGGAACAGATGATAACTCAGTTAGACCATATAGATATGGTTATGGCTTTATAGACAAAAATTTAAACTTCAAAGTAGATACAGATGAGAAAAAAGTATATTTTGAATTTAGTAACTACACAGGCGGTCAATATATCTTTTATGAAAATCCATATTAGACAAATATTTAATTAAAAAAACGGGGCTTATGCCTCGCTTAATCTACTTTCTTACTTGCCTCCCTATTCTCTAGTCTCCTCACCGAATTTTCCTTTTTATAGAAATTAATCGAATAATCAATTATTTTTAGCTATTATTCCAAAAGATAAAATTAAAGGATGTTTTTTGAGAAAAGCGGTTGCATTTACAGGTCCATCAAATAGTGGAAAAACTTCAATAATAGTGAAAATTGCAGATATTTTGATAAAAGAGAGAAAAATTGCAATAATCAAAAATGACCCAAAAGATAAGGCTAGATTTGATACAGAGGGAAAAGATAGTTATAAATTTTCAGCTACGGGGGCGGATGTGGCAGTTATCTCACCAAAGAAAACTACTCTTTTTGTCAAGCAAGAGAAACCTTTACAGAAAATTATAGATTTTTTTGATGATTTTGATTTGTTGCTAGTTGAGGGATTAAAAACTTATCCACTTCCCCGAATCGCTATTTTTAGAGATAATATTGATGAGAGCTATTTTGATTATTCTGGGGCAATTGCCATTGATGATAGTATCGATTTAGAAAAATACAATATCCCTAAACATATAGATATTTTGGATTTAAATAATCCATCTGAGATAATTAAGTGGATAGACAAAAATGCTAAAATAGTTTAAGGAAATAGGAATCTTATGAAAACTGACAAAACTTTATTTATTTTAACCTCAACTTTGATTGGGATTAGTATATTATTCTCATTCTCACTTACTACTTATGTTGTGCGGTATTATTCAATTTATGAATTTAGTTTTTTTATCAAACAAGCGATTGTGGGATTTGTGGCAATCCTCTTGATGTTTTCACTCTCCTATCTTGATAGCAAAAAATGGCTCAAAATCATAGGGGCATCTCTATTTATCGTCTCATTGTTTGCAATGATTATTATGAAATTTTTGCCTGAGAGTTTAGTTTATGCAGTTGGTGGGGCAAAAAGATGGATTCAGTTTAGCCACTTCTCCATCGCCCCCGTAGAGTTTTTTAAAGTGGGATTTGTATTTTTTTTGGCTTGGAGTTTTGAGAGACGGCTTGATAGTAGCGAAAAACCAATCAAAGAGGAGTTTAGAAGTTTCACCCGATATATCATTGCTTTTGGGGTTGTGGTGTATCTCATCGCAATTTTCCAAAACGACATTGGGCAAGTCATCGTCCTTGGAGTTACACTTCTAACTATGGCACTTTTAGCAGGAATGAGTTTGCGATTTTTCACCTACTCCATATTAATTGTACTATTTGTGGTACTGGTTTTCATCTTCACCTCAGACCACAGAATTCTAAGAGTGGTGATGTGGTGGTCAAGTGTACAAGATATATTTTTAGCAATTTTTCCTGAGTCCATCTCATCTAGCCTAAAAATCAAACACTTACCCGATTCATTTCAAGTCACAAACTCCCTAAATGCGATAAACTATGGAGGATTCTTTGGTCAAGGTGTCGGTGAGGGGACTTTCAAATTAGGATTCCTAAGCGATGTTCACACCGATTTTGTACTCACAGGAATTGCTGAGGAGTTAGGTTTTATCGGTTTATTTATCGTGGTAGTCATCTATTTTTTTATCCTCTACCGAATTTTCAGAATTGCTAGTCGAAGTGAAGATAGGATAAATTATCTCTTTGGTGTTGGCATCGGATTAATCTTGGGCATCTCATTTATAATAAATGGGTTTGGTATTGTGCAAATCACCCCTATCAAGGGAATCGCCGTGCCGTTTTTGAGCTATGGCGGAAGTTCTTTGCTATCAAATGCCATCGCAGTAGGATTAGTTTTAATGATGAGCAAAAAAGTAAAAACGATTTGAAATAAGATTTGTAAAAATGAAAAAACTTTGATATAATGGAAAAAAGGTTTAGAAGATGTGTGCAATAGAGTATTATACTTATGATGATTATATGCAGTGGGAGGGGGATTGGGAGTTGATAGATGGTGAGGCTTTAGCAATACCTTCACATACTATAAATCATCAAGCGATAGCTGGTATATTTGCATCAGAATTAATGAGTATAATTGATACTTACTCTAATTGTATAGTAATTGGAAAAATTGATTGGAAAATTACAGAATCAACAGTTTTAAAACCTGATGTTGTTTTGATTTGTGATGAGACAAATGAAAACTATCTCACAAAATCACCAGAGATTGTGATAGAGGTGATTTCAAAATCAACAGCAAGACGAGATGAAAAATTTAAGTTTGAAATCTATGAGCAAGAGAAAGTACCCTACTATATTTTGGCTTATCCAAATGATTGTAAAGCAAAAATTTTTAAATTAGTAGATGGAAAATATTCAAAAGAGGGTGATTTCTCAAAAGAGACTTATGAGTTTGAAAATACAATATGCAAAGCAAAAATAGATTTTGATGTGGTATTTAGAAGATTTAGAAAATAAAAACAAGGAAAAGAATGCAATTGATTAAAGATGTATCGGTTTTATTAACCGAAAAGAAAGCTTACGATATTGAAGTGATAGAGATGAATAGTGAGTATTTTGTGGATAGAGTTTTGGTGGCTACAACTTTGGGGGAGAAGCACGGTTTAGCACTAATTGATTATGTCAAAAAAGGGTTAAAAAGCTATAAAATCCAACATGTCGAAGAGGGTCATAAGTGGAATGTGATAGATTTTGGTGATACTTTAATTCATTTAATGACTCAAGAATATCGAGATATTTATAAAATTGAGGAGTTTTTGAGTAGTTTAAATAAAAAAGCATAATATTTGAAATATGGGGGCTTTTAAGTTATAAAACCTATCGCCCCATCAATCCCCGATTAAGAGGTAAATTGTTTTTTCGCCTCTTGCAAAGCTGAAATTAGTTCATCTAAATTATCATAAGGAATATGAGCTTTCCAATCAGGGTCTTCAACATTTCCCTTCAAAGAGATTCCAATACTTACTACTGGTTGTGAATCTTTACCATAAGGCTCAGCTAGGTGGGAAACTGAAATTTTACCCTTTTTAGTGTCGCTTAAATCAAAGGTACTGATTAGTGTTGATGTTGTATTTTTCATACTCATCCTTTCAAAAATTTTCTTAATTTTACCTGCAGTTTTAGCCAATCTCGGTGGATTAAAGCAGGAAAACCACTATAAGTTTTTTTACCTTTGAGTGAGCTTATAACTCCACATTTTCCTGCAATTTGTGCAAAATCCCCAATTTCTAAATGCCCAGCACTCGCACTCTGCCCACCCATGGCAACCCCTCGCCCGATGATAGTAGAACCTGCTAACCCCACTTGCCCTGCAATAAAACAATCTTCACCAATTTCACAATTATGAGCGATATGCACGAGATTATCAATTTTCGTCCCTCGCTTGATGAGTGTCGAGCCAAAAACCCCTCGGTCGATTGCACAATTTGCCCCAATCTCCACATCCTCCTCTATCACCACATTTCCTAAATGATAAATTTTTATATGCCCCTCACCGCTTGGCACATATCCAAAACCATCACTCCCAATCACACTTCCCGCATGAATCGTACAATTTTTACCAATCACCGTATTATCATAAATCGTCACATTTGGATAAATTGTCACATTTTCACCAATCACCACATTATCTCCAATATAGACATTTGGATAAACTGTTAAATTTCTGCCAATCTGCAAATTTCGCCCCAAATATGCACTACTAGCAATCGATGAAAAACCTTTCTGCTGAAAAAATTTAGTTGCCTTTGCCATCGCTAGTCGAGGATTACGGCACACTAACGCGATAGAATTTTTTGGCACAAATCGGGCTAAATCCTCTGAAACTAGAACCGCAGAAGCTTTTGTATTTAAAAGTAAATCTTTAAACTTTTCACTCTCCACAAAACTAAGCTCCCCCTCACCAGCCTCAAAAATTGTATTCATAGAGTCTATCTCAACATCTTCACCCTCAAAATCTATCTTTAAACTTTTCACAATTTCAGATAATTTCATAAAATCTCCTTTTTAAAGAATTCTATTGAAAAATAGCTTATAATCAAATAAGATAAATTTTAAAATAATCCAATTTTTGCTATAATTCCAAAAAAAAAGGTCAAATATGAGATGGGAAGGACGAAGCGGAAGTGATAATATCGAGGATAGACGAGGAAATGGCAGTGGCGGTGGTGGAAAACCCATCAAAGGTGGAATAGGAATTATTTTAGTGGCAATCGTCACCTACTTTATGAGTGGTGGAGATTTGGGTCAAGTTTTTAATGCAGTAGTAAATGAAGTTTCAACTACTCAATCCACTACAAGCACTAGCACCTACAAACACACAGCTCAAAATAAAAAACAGGCTCAATTTGTTTCAGTAGTCTTAAAAGATACGGAAGATGTATGGAGCAAAATTTTTGTAGAGCAGATGGATAAACGATACCAAAAACCAAAACTTGTGCTTTTTAGTGGGGGAACTACCTCCGCCTGTGGCAAAGCATCTACTGCAACTGGACCATTTTATTGCCCTGCTGACCAAAAAGTTTATATCGATTTAGTTTTTTTTCGAGAACTTGAAAGTAGATTTAATGCCGCTGGGGATTTTGCTCAAGCTTATGTAATTGCTCACGAAGTTGCTCATCATATCCAATATCTTCTAGGAATTCTCACCAAAGTTCAAAAATATAAACAATCAGCCACCAAAACTCAGGCAAATAAAGTTCAAGTCAAAGTGGAACTTCAAGCGGATTGTTTTGCAGGGGTTTGGGCTTATCATGCTCATAAGATGAAAAATATTTTGGAAAAGGGTGATATTGATGAGGCACTAAATGCAGCTTCACAGATAGGCGATGACACTCTCCAAAAAAAATCTCAAGGCTATGTTGTCCCCGATTCATTCACCCATGGCACATCTGCCCAACGAATGAGATGGTTCAAAATTGGATTTAACACAGGCGAGATGAAAAGATGTAACACTTTCGCAAATTGATAAAAAAAGGAATAAAATGAAGATTATTTTTATGGGGACACCCTCTTATGCTACGGAAATTTTTAAGGCATTGCGCAAAGAGCAAAATATGGAGCTGGTGTGTTTAGTGACTCAACCCGATAAACCAGTGGGGCGAAAACAGGTGCTGACCCCCCCAGATGTCAAAAAATTTGTGCTTGACCAAAAGATAGAGATAGATATTTTGCAACCAAATTCGCTACGAGATGAGACGACTCAAAATCAAATCAGAGCCTATCAAGCCGATTTCATTATCGTGGCGGCTTATGGTAAAATTTTGCCAAAAGAGGTATTAGATATTGCTACTTGTATAAATCTTCATGCTTCCATTTTGCCCAAATATAGAGGTGCGAGTCCTATCCAAGAGAGCCTTTTGAATCAGGACAAATTCACAGGAGTTACAGCGATGAAGATGGATGAGGGGTTGGACACGGGAGATATTTTGAGTTACTCTTATGTGGAGATTAAAGAGATGAAAGTGGATGAACTGTTTGAAAAACTTTCACTCCTTGCATCTGAACTAACTATTAAAACTCTAAAAAATTATGATTCACTGCTTTCAGTCCCCCAAATCGATGCCTCATCTTCGCATTGTGCAAAGATAAAAAAGAGTGATGCGGTGGTGGAGTTAGATAGTGCAAAAAAAATCTTTGCAAAATTTAAAGCTTTCTATTTTTGGCCAGGGATTAATCTCACAAATGGATTAAAGATAAAACAGATGAAACTTGCTACCTTAAAGGGGGCAAAAAACCAAATTTTAGAGATAAAAAAACAGAGTATAATTGTAGGTTGTAGTGATGGTTCAATCGAAATTATAGAGGTGCAACCCCCAAATAAAAAAAAGATGAATGTAGTCGATTTTATTCGAGGTAAAAGATTAAAAAAGGGTGATTTGATAATTTAATATTTTTTTTATGCAAAGTTTAATGAGATGATGATATAATCCGCTACTTACACTATTTAGGAAATTTATGAGAGCTATTGACCATTTTTTCTCTTTTTTTGGCAAACCCATTCTCACTTTGATAAATCGGCTGGGGGACTTTGGGCATTTTTTGATATTTAATCTTAAATTGATTCCACTCTATTTTACAACTCCGCTTAGGGGCAAGGAAACTTTTAAGCAGATTGAAAGAATTGGAGCGGATTCATTTATGGTTATTATGCTCACAGCGGTTTTTACGGGGCTGGTGATGTCGCTTCAACTCTATCAAGGGTTCAAGGATTTCGGGGCGGAGGAGTTTATCGGCTATACAGTTTTTATCTCTATCTCAAAAGAGTTAGGTCCTGTGTTTGGGGCTTTGATGCTTACAAGTCGGGCGATTAGTTCGATGGCGGCGGAACTTGGCACGATGAGGGTTACGGAGCAGATTGATGCAATCGATACTTTGGCGGTGGATTCACGAAAATATTTGATAATCCCCCGAATCATCGCATCTACTATTTCACTACCCATATTAGTTATCTGTTTTGACCTATTGGGAAATGTGAGTGCATATTTCATCTCCACGGAAGTTTTGGGGATAAATCCAAATGCCTACAAAAATACCATCTCCACATTTTTAAGTTTTAGCGATATTGGAGTGGGAATTATCAAAGCTTTTGTTTTCGGATTTTTGATAAGCTCAATCGGTACTTATGTAGGATATTTCACCAAAGGCGGGGCTAGAGGAGTGGGGATTGCAACGACTCAAGCGGTAGTAATGGCAGCGGTCACGATATTTACAGCCAACTATTTTTTATCATCTCTATTTCTATTTTTGGATTGGTGATGCAAAAAAAGTTACTAAAAAAAATTCTGGAGATTGAGGTAGATATAAGTGTGATATTTGCCAAAAGAGAGATTTTGCTAGAGGAGATTTATAGTTTTGAAGTTGGAAAAGTTATAAAATTAAATAAAAAGATAGGTGAAAAATCGGCTATTTTAGTCAATAATCAAAACATCGGTGAGGGGGAAATTATCATCAAAGATTCAAAATTCGCAATTAAAATAGAAAAATTAAAGAGTAGAGATATGTAATGAGGAAAATTCTATTTTTAATTTTATCTACCCAGCTTCTATTTGCTTCGACTCTTCTTGAGCATAAAATATTTTTTTACGATAATTCCACAGATTTAGTTTTGCTTTGTGACAAACCATACAATGGCAAAATTTCAAAAAAAAGTTTTAAAAATATAACTAAAATTATTTTTAAAAATCTCTATTTCAAAAAAATTAATAGAAAACTAAAGTCTAAACTTCTCTCAAGATATAAAATTTATCAAAAAAATAACTCTCTTATTTTAGTGCTTTTTAGAAAAAAAAATAGTTATGTAGATATTTCAAAAAGTGAAAATAGGTTTGAGATTAGAGTTAAAATTTCGACAAATAAAATTACTCCAGCCCCCTCACCGAGAAATGTTTTAAAAAAGCAAAAGGGGTTAAACTATTTTTTATGGATAGCATTTATCTTATCTATTGGAATTATCTGTTTCTATTTTTATGATAAAAAAAAACCAAAAATTTTAAAAGATAAAGAGATAAAAATTAAAGATGATAAAGATTTAATTCTGATAAAAAAATCAAATACAATTATTGAAAATCAAGATGATAAAATGTTAAATAATTATATGAAAAAAGCTTCTAAATAAAACACATTGGTGAGGGGACTTGAGACAAAATATACAAAGGAGGAGAATGTGAAAGAGATAGCGATTTTGGGGGCGACAGCTTCAGGGAAGAGTAAATTAAGTATTGAGTTGGCAAAAACTAGTAATTGTGTAATTCTGTCGCTAGATTCGCTTAGTATTTATAAAGAGATAGATATTGCATCGGCAAAACCAACTGTGAGGGAGCGAGAGGGGATAAAGCATTTTGGGATTGATGAGATTTCAGTCCCCTCACCGTTTGATGTGAAGAGGTTTTTTGAGCTTTATTTTGAGGCGAGAGATTATGCGGTGGCGAATGAGAAAAATTTAATAATTGTGGGTGGGACGAGTTTTTATTTGAAATCGATGGTTTATGGGATTAGTGAAAAGCCAAAAATTTCTGCGGAGACGAAAACTAGAGTTAAGGAGATTTTGGAGGATAAAGAGAAAGCTTATGGTAAAATTTGTGAGGTTGATGAGATTTATAGTAAAAAAATTTCTAAAAATGATATTTATCGAATTGAGAAGTGGTTTGAGATATATTTAGAGAGTGGAAAAAATGTGACAGATTATTTTGAGGCAAATCGACAAGAGCCAATTATAAAAGAGATTGAGATTTATCAGATTGAGGTGGATAGAGAGATTTTGCGAGAGAGAATTAAAGCTAGAACTTCTAAAATGGTGGAGGCGGGGCTGATTGAGGAGGTGGAGTATTTGAGGGAGAAATATGGAACTAATCCAAATGCGATGAACTCTATTGGGATTAAGGAGAGTTTGGATTATTTGGATGAAAAAATTTCAAAGGAGAAGTTGATAGAGCTTATCTCGATTCATACTGCTCAACTTGCAAAAAGGCAGACGACTTTTAATAGGACTCAATTTAAAAATGTACAAGTTTTACCAAAAGAGAAAATTTTAGAAGAGGCAGGAAAATATTTAATATGAGGGTAGCATTGATTCAACAAAAATTTCATAAAACTCAAGAAAAAACAATCAAAAAAACTATTTCAATGATAAAAAAAGCGAAAAAAAAGGGTGCAGATTTGGTGGTTTTGCAGGAGCTTCATCAAAATAGATATTTTTGCATAAATGAGGATGTGAATAATTTTAAGCTTTCCTATAATTATCAAGATAATGTTAAGTTTTGGGCAGGGGTGGCAAAGGAATTTCAAATTGTGCTAGTTACGACTCTTTTTGAAAAACGGGCGATTGGGATTTATCACAATACAAGTGTGGTGTTTGAAAAAGATGGTACGGTGGCTGGAAAATATAGAAAAATGCACATTCCTCACGATAATGGATTTTATGAAAAATTTTATTTTACTGGTGGAGATTTGGGATTTCATCCAATCAAAACAAGTGTTGGCAATTTGGGAATTTTAATTTGCTGGGACCAATGGTTTAGTGAACCTGCACGGCTGATGGCTCTCAAGGGAGCAGATATTTTAATCTATCCAACTGCGATTGGGTGGTTTAAAGAGGATGATAAGGCGGAGAAAAAAAGACAATTAGATGCTTGGATTACAGTTCAGCGAGGAAATGCGATTGCTAATGCTTTGCCGTTGGTTTCTGTAAATCGAGTGGGATTTGAAAAAGATAGCACAAAATGTTTAAATGGTATAAAGTTTTGGGGAAATTCATTTGTTTGTGGAGTGCAAGGCGAATTTTTGGCAAAAGCAAAAAGCAATAAAGAGGAGATAATTATCTGTGATATAGATATGAAAAAAACTCAAGCCACAAGGGAAATCTGGCCATTTCTGCGAGATAGACGAATAGATGAATATGGAGATTTACTGAAAAGATTCATAGATTAAATTGTAAAAAAGGGTATAAATGAAAACAGCTTGTCCGCTTGATTGTTATGATAGTTGCGAAATTGAGGTGATAGATGGTAAATTAACAGGGGCGGTTGCTCATCCTGTTACAAATGGTTACCTTTGCCCTATTTTGAATAGTTATGATAAATTTCCTAGATTCCAAAAGGCTTTGTATAATCAAAAAGAGGTGGCTTTAGATAAAGCAACGGAAATTTTGTTTGAGAAGTTAAAGGAGTTTGAGGGCAAAAAATCTCTCTATTATCGTGGAAGTGGGAATCTTGGCAAGATGCAGGGAGTTACTACTAAATTTTTTAACCCCTATGGCTCAACTTTCACCAAAGGAACTTTGTGTGAGGGAGCTGGTGAGGTTGGAGTTATTCAAGGCAGAGAATCAGTTATAAATATGCCTATTAGTGAGATAAAAAAAAGTGAAGTTGTGGTGGTTTGGGGGCGAAATGTTAGTGATACAAACTCCCATATTTATAATATCATCAAAGATAAAACTCTAATTGTTATAGACCCCGTCAAAACTAAAATTGCCCAAAAGGCGAAACTATTTTTGCAATTAAAACCCCGAACCGATATTTATTTGGCAATTCTACTTTGCCGATTTGCAATAATGGATGAGATGGAGGATGAAAACTTTATTAAAAATCATACAGAAGATTTTAGATGGTTTTTGGATTTTATCGACTCATTTAGATTAAATTATTTAGCAAAACAACACGACATCGACCTACTTGAAATTGATAAATTTTTGGAGATTATTAAAGGTAAAAAGGTTTCATTTCTTATCGGTGTTGGTGTGCAAAAATATGAGATAGGGCATTTCGTGTTAAGAGCCATTGAATCTTTTGTGGCGATGTTGGGACTTTTCGATAAAGAGGGTAGTGGTGTTCATTATCTGGGAGATAGTGGTTTTGGCTTCAAAAATCATTTCACGGTGAGGGGTCAAGAGCCTAAGCCGTCGGTAAATTTTGGTAAGTATGATTTGGTGTTTATTCAAGGTGCAAATCCAATGGTTTCAAATCCCCAAACGGAAATAATAAAAGATGGGATAAAAAAAGCTAAATTTGTAATCTATTTTGGACTTTATGAAAATGAAACCTCTAAGATGGCTGATTTAGTGATTCCTGCTTGTAGTTTTTTGGAAAAAGAGGATATTAAAATTAGTTATGGACACGAATATTTATCTCTAATGCCCAAAATTAATGAACCAAAGTTTGGGATAAGTGAGTATGATTTGACTGAATTTTTGATAGGGAAGTTTGGATATGAAAAACTTAAAAGTGAAAAAGAGTATATTCGTGAAATTGTGGAGTCAAATAGTTATGGGGAAGATGGAGTTTTAAAGGCAAAAACTTATCAAAATTATAAAACCCAAAAAGATACTTTTGATAATTTCATTTTTATCGATGAGTTTGAAGATGAAGCACTAAGCGGTGAGGGGTACTATTTGCTAACTTCTAAGTCTAAAAAATCGTTAAATTCTCAATTTGAGATAGATAATTGTCTATACATAAAGCCAGATGAAAATTTTCAAGAGGGGCAAAAAGTTTTAGCCAAAAGTGATTACGGCTCTTATGAGTTTGAGCTAAAATTTGATGAGAGATTACGAAAAGATTGCATCTTAATTTATGCAGGGGCAAGTGGCGGAAACTACTTAACCCCAAACAGAGTCAGCGAAGAGGGCGACTCCGCAGTTTTTCAAGATGTGAAGATAGAATTAATTTAACTCTTTGAAACTGATTTGTTCAAAAGTTCCCTCCTCCTCGACCGTGCCGTTGTTTAGCACATAGATGTAATCGCTGTTTTTGATGGTTTCTAATCGGTGGGCGATGATGATTGTGGTTTTGTCTTTTAGGAAGTTTTGTAGTGCTTCAAAGAGTGATTTTTCGGTGTGCATATCCAAAGCTGAGGTGGATTCATCCAAAATTACGACTCGTGGATTTTGCAAAATCATTCGGGCGATTGAGAGTCTTTGTCGCTGTCCTCCTGAAAGTTTGATACCATTTTTACCCACTTTGGTTTTGATTCCATCTTTTAAATCATTAATGAAACTATCAAGTTGAGCTAAAGTGATAGCATCTTTTATCTGCTGAGGTGTGCAATCTCGCCCAAAAGTCAAATTGTCCTCGATGGTGGTGTTGATGAGCTGTGGATTTTGCAAAACTAGATAGATATTTTCTCGCACTACATCTAAACCTATCTCTTTTATATCGATATTGTCATACAAAATTTCGCCACGGCTTATGGGGTAAAATCCCACAATTATATGAGCAAGAGTTGTTTTTCCGCTTCCACTCGCCCCCACAATCGCTACTTTTTTGCCTTTTGGGATTTTGAGTGAAATGTTTTTGAGGATAGTTTTGTGGTCGTGATATGAAAAATCTACATTTTTAAGTTCAATCTCATTTGTAACACTTTTTGCAAAAGGATTTTTATGAGTATTGTATTTTGGTTCATTTTCCAAAGCAAAAAGCTCATTTACTCTTGCTAGTGCAGATTTTGCATTTGCATAGGTGTATTGGATTGCAAAAATATCTTGAAAAGGGGTCATAATTACCCATAAATATCCAAAGATTGCCAACATTAAACCGATTGACAAATCGGAATAGGCAACCGCCAAAATAGAGGTAGCTCGAAAAACCTCAAATCCAGAGATGAATGTGAGGGCTGAAAGTTTGGCAGCAGCTTCACTTTTGTAGCCAAATGCGATGGAGGCATCTTTTATATCTTTAGCTTTTTCGGTAATTTTGGAAAGCATTTTTTTATCTTGATTACTGGCTCTTATTTGCCAAAAAATCTCCATAGTTTCGCTTAGGGCTTCTTGAAAAAGTGCAATCTTTGAATTTTCAATCTTTTTTAGCATTCCAACTTTTCGTGCGATTTTTGTGGTCAAGATTATAACAAATGGATTTATCAAAAATATAAAAAGTCCTAATTGCCAATGGATTGATAAAAGTACAATTGCTACCCCAATGATGGTGAGAATAGAGATGATTAATTTGCTAATTACGGAGCTTAGAAATTCGTCAATTGTATTTATGTCGATAACTAAAATGGAGCTGATTTTGCCGTTTCCAATACTTTCAAGCTCGGAGAGTGAAGTTAATCCTAGATGAGTTAATAAATCTTTTCTGATTTTAAATGTGATATTTTTGGAGATTATGGTGAAAAGTTTGAGTTGCAAAACATTTAGAGTAAAAAACAAAGCTCGACCGACCAAAACCACGATAAGCACGATAAAAACATAAAAATAGGGTTCGCTTTTATCAAAAAAAATGTCGATTGTGCCTAAAATAATGTTTGGTTTGTCTAGCAAAATTTCATCAACCAAAAGTGGAATGAGTAGGGGAATGGGTGTGCTGATAATCACTGCAATAATCGCTACAATATTTGCAACTATCAACTCTTTTTTAAATTTTTTTACTTCATTGAAGATTGACTTAAAACTATACTGCAAATTAGTCCTTTTAATTTTCTCTAATTTTATCTCAATCGTGATTAGTAAAAGGTTAATTTGCTCTTTTTAATTTAATTCCATCTGAAGGGGTAGTCATAAATTATTAAAACTTATGACTTTTTATGTTTCGTGGTAAATTTTTACTTTTTAAACATAGTATCTAAATATTTTTTAATTTCAGCTCGAACGATTTTTTTCACTTGCCGTTTTGAAAGTTTAGAATCGGTCAATCTAGCTATCTTATTTAGAGATGAATTAATTTTGGTGTAGTTTTGTTTTTGTAGAGTTCTTGACTTTTTGATATACTCTTCAATCTTATCAAGTCGCTGGGCTATCGAGAATTTTTTGCTACTATCGAGAGTCGCTACCTCATTTGCTACCTTTATCACACTTTGATTTGAGCTATTAGAATCATTTAGAGATGGTTTGCCAATTCCCAAAATATTTTCTATTTTACTCAGTTTCCGCTCTATTGAATTAGTTTTCACACTATTTCGCTCCACTTCATCTCTCATTCCCTCGATGGAAGTTAGACTATTTTGGATTCTTGCATCTACACTACCAAATTTATTGGTAAGTTTCCGCACCTTTGCTTTATTGTCATAGATTTTTTTTTCACTTTCAGTTAAACCATACGGATTTTTAGAATCCAAATCACCAGCACTAAATGCAGATGGTTCAGAAGCATATAACATAAATGGCAAAAGTGGAATTAAAAGCAATATTCTCATATATTTCCTATTGAAATTATTAATTAATTTGGGGTTTATGACCCCTCACCGATGTTTTATTTGGTGCGAAAAATCGCACCTCAAGGATTATTGATTCAGTTGAATCTCGGCTCTTCTATTTTGTGACCAACACTCTGGAGTGCTTTCACCACAAACAGGTGCACCTTCACCTTTACTTACAGTTTTGATATTTTCACCTGCGATTCCTCTACTCTCTAAAGCATTTTTAACTGCGATTGCTCTTTTTTGACCTAGTGCGAAGTTGTACTCATCTGTACCCCACTCATCACAATGACCACTTACCACAACTGAAACAGTTTTTGCCTCTTTTTTGTTTAGGGCATCTGCATTTGAGCTAATTACAGTTTCCATATTTTCTTTAATAATATATTTATCACTATCAAAATAAACTGTTTTTACCAACTCTTGTAGTTGCTCAAATGATAATACTGAACTATCCGCATCATCTGCGATGTCATTAGCAGCACTATTATCTACAATCTCTACGGGAACTTCTATCTGTTTTTCTAAAACAGGCTCTACTGGTTTTACCTCTTGTTTTTTGCTACAACCTGTGGTTAATAACATTGCTAATGCAACAAATGAAATAATTGTAATCTTCTTCATATTCTATCCTTCTAAAAAATTGTGTTTATTTTATCAAAAAAATTTCTAAAATAACTTAAACTTACCAATCTATTGACTGTATTTTACCTACTTTTAAGGGGAAGTCGAAACTGATATTTGCATTTAACCTAATTAAGCCTAATGAACTTTGATTTTTATAGCTTTTTATAAAAAGTACAGCATCACTTCCTTTTGCAAATTTAGGAAACATATTTTTACCATAAGATGTTAATTGTCTGATAAAGTCACTTGAAGTTGAAATCAGATATAGGTTAAATATTGAACTACCATCACTATCTTTTTTAAATTCTCTACTCGAATAAACGATGTAATCTCCGTTTGCCGTACAAGAACTATTGTTTTTGCCGTGATAAACTAATCTTTGTGAATCTCCACTTTGTGTATTAGCAAGATAAATATTTGGGTAGCCTAGTTTGTCGGAAACATAGACAACTTTACTAGTACCTTCTACAAATTGCCCTCCAACATCAATTCCTGAAAATTTGGTAATTCGTTGTTTTTGTTTTGTATTTAAGTCATAAACATAAATATCTGGTAAGCCGTTAGGGGACATAGTGAGTACCAGTTTTGAGCCATCTTCGCTGACATCTGAGCAAACCAACATCCCCTCAGATTGAGTGATTAACTGTTTTTTGCCTGAGTATAGATTGTATCTATAAAGTGTAGGTGTGTCGTTTTGGATTTTTGTGTAATAGATGGTTCGTTGCTCTTCGTCTCCCCACTTTGGAAATAGATTTAATCCCTTGCTTACTACCCGTTTTTGATAGGTTAAAGTATAATCTGAAAGGTAGATGGAGCTATTTCCCGATGAAGTATATTTGGAAAAAATCACATATCTATTCATCCAATCGATACTTCCTGAACCCATCTCTTTGTTCAAATCGGAGATAATTTTGTGCGATAGAAATGGATACATTTTTGTGTTTGACATATTGTAACTTTTCTCTACCATAATGGAGTTAGACCGCACACTGTATAATCGAACTTTTGCAGTTAATGCTTTATTGTCGCTAAATTCGAGTTTGTATCGTAGTATCAATTCTGCATTTTTTGCTAGAACATCCTCTGTAATATAGGTTGCATCAAAACTTTTTTTGAAGTGGTCTTCGATAACCTCAAAATTTGAACTAACTTTTAAGTCACCGAGCAAAAGCTTAAAGAATTTCTTGCTTAAACTTGCACCTATCTCTTTTGTGGTTGAATCCTCAACCATAACTTTGTAAATCTTATCTTTCTTTTTTGAAATTTCAATTGTAGCATCCACTGCAAAAAGATGTGCCACAAACAAAATCATACCTAAAACTATTTTCATCTATCTATACTCCTCATCATAAATTTTAATCCTCATCAGAAAGTTCAACATTAAATACAAATTTTCCATTCTTTTTCTCTGGAAAATCACCCATGAACTTTTTAAAATCACCTCTAGTTAAAGATTTAAAAAAGTGATTTACCTTTGCATCAAATTGTGAATTTCTAGTATATCTTGAGATACTATATTTAAATTTTCCACTTTTATATATAGTCAACTTCACAGAAGCCTTAATCCCTGCTTGAATAAAAGCTGTTTCATTTTGAAATTTTGTTTGAAGATGTTCATCAATACCACCCTTAAATGCATCCTCAATCCCCTCTTCCCCCAAACCTTCACCTGTCTCTATTTTGTTGCTATCAAGAATTTCACTAGCACTTCCTTTTGATGGAGATTTACTATTTTTACTCTCTTGAGCATCATCCTTTTCCATCTGTTTATAAAGCATCTCCATTCTTTTTTTCTGTTGCTCTACTTTCTCTTTTTGCTTTTTTTCCTCTAACTCTTTTTTCTCTTGTAGTTTCTTTTTATCTTTTTGAACTTGTTCTTTCTTCTCTTGCTGTTTTTTTAATTTATCAGCCTCTAGTTTTTTTCTGTCTTTCTCTCTATCTTTTTGTAATTTTATCTTTTTTAGCCTATCCTCTTCTCTTTTTTTATCTTTTAATATTTTCTTTTCAGCTTTTCTCTTTTCAGCTAATTTTAATTTTTTTATTCTAAGTCTCTCTTTTTTTGTCATTCTACATTTACAATATTTTTTACTCCAATATTCACCTTTTTCACAAACTCTTTTACAAGAACCATCAATTCGGGGGCATTTATCGGCACATAGTTTAGATACTTTTTTTATTCGTTTACCATCATTATTATTTAATGTAGGAGTTTTTAAAATTTTCTTCGGTGGCTTTTTTGGTTTATCTATATATTTTGGAGTATTTCTTGATTTTGTTCTAGTGGGTGAGGAGTTAATAGTAACCTCTAAAAATTTATCTTTTTTGCTCACATAGTTTTTGGTAATATTATCTTTTTCTAGTATTATAAAATAGACGCTGATGAGAATTAATATATATCCAAATATAGATACTATTCCACCTACTATAAAAAATTTATTACCGCTATTCATATATTTTAATCAGTTTCTAGTGAGATTTTTCTAAATCCCGCATCTTTCACAATACCTAATATTCTCATTACATGCTCATATTTTAAATCTTTATCAGCTTTTATATAAACTGTAATATCTTTATTTTTTTCTTGACTGTATTTCCTCGGAAAGGTGTCTGGAAAGCTGTCATATTCAATACTTTTTTTACTTTTACCTATATAGATTTTGAGTTTTGAAGTTACTCGAATCTCTAAATCTGGAGCTTTTTGTACAACACTGGATTTAGAACCGCTAGGAAGTTTGATTAACTCTTCATAGACAACTGCAGGAGTAGAAACCATTAAAATTGCTAAAAGCACTAGCATAATATCAACTAATGGTGTGATGTTTAAATCGGGATTTTCTCCCCAGTCAAATCTCATATCTACTCTTTTTTTAGAAGTTTATACTGCTGGTCAAGTACAGAAAGAAGTTCATAAGCTTTTCGTTTTAGTGATACATGCGCACTAAATGATGGGATAGCTACAAAAATTCCAACAGCGGTTGCGATTAATGCTTCACTGATTGCAGGGGCAATTATGGCAAGACCTCCGCCTCCTCCACCACCGAGTTTTGAAAATGTGTCTAAAATTCCAACTACTGTTCCAAAAAGACCAATAAATGGGGAAGTTGATGCAACAACTGAAAGAAATGAAAAACCATAGGTGGCTTTTACTTCAGCTCTTGATAAGCAGATTTCCATAGTAGTTTTTTCTGAATCTTTGCCTAAACATTTGCTAAGGGCTAAGTCGTGGGCATAGGTGTTTTTATCGACAAACAAAGAGTTTAAAAATTTTCTTTCATCTCTAAGCCAGTCTCTCAAGGTAAAATATCTATAAATATATACCCAAATCGTTGCTATTAAATAACCAGAAAGCCACAACAAAATTATATAAGTTATGGCACTACTTCTGGATAGATAAGCAACTAAAAGGTCAATTCCTTCCATTACTTTTTAACCTCTCGTTATTTTTTCTATTCTTGCTCTTGTAGCAGCTAGAGTTGCATTGTCATCTGTGATATCTAAAAATAATTTATCTACATCTGCTAGAGTTTTACTAATGTCACCATCTGGTGAGATAGATTTTGCTCCATTTGCTAATATTGATATTTTATTTTCATCAACCTTGACATAGCCCCAATCGATAGCAACCATTTCTCGTTTTCCATCGTTATGTTCAATATCAATAACTCCATGAGAAAGCATAGAAACTAGGGCTGCATGTTGTGCTAAAACACCAAATTCACCCTCTGCTCCTGGTAGAGTTACAGTTTTTACATCTTTATCAAAAATTATACCTCGTGGTGTAACTATTTCTAATTTTGTTAAATCCATTTTTATCCTTAAAATCGATAGGGTGCGAATTAATCGCACCAATTTTGGCTCAATTTATCAATTGTTATTATCTATTAATTTGGTGCGAAAAAATCGCACCCTACAAATAATTAGCATTTAAACTGTTCAGCAGTTGCCGAACCTATTTCGTTTTCTCCGATTTTGCAATCGCTTCTTGCATACTTCCTACCATATAAAATGAATTTTCAGACATATTGTCATATTTTCCATCTATAATACCTTTAAATCCTGCAAGAGTTTCCTCTAATGTTACATATTTACCTGGACTTCCTGTAAATACCTCTGCAACAAAGAATGGTTGAGACAAAAATTTCTCAATTTTTCTAGCTCTCTCAACAGTTTTTTTATCCTCTTCACTAAGCTCATCCATACCAAGAATTGCGATAATATCTTGCAAATCTTTATATTTTTGAAGAACTGACTGTACACCTCTTGCAATATCATAATGGTCTTGCCCAATAATTGCAGGGTCTAGCATTCTTGAAGTTGAATCAAGTGGGTCAACCGCTGGGTAGATACCTTTTTCTGCAATACTTCTATTTAAAACTGTAGTTGCATCAAGGTGAGCAAAAACAGCTGCAGGAGCAGGATCAGTTAAATCATCCGCAGGAACATATACTGCCTGAACAGAAGTAATTGAACCTTTTTTAGTTGAAGTAATTCTCTCTTGAAGCATACCCATCTCTCTAGCAAGTGTAGGTTGATAACCAACTGCTGAAGGGATTCTACCAAGAAGTGCTGACATCTCAGAGCCTGATTGTGAGAATCTAAAGATATTATCGATAAACATTAAAACATCAAGACCCATCTCATCTCTAAAATACTCAGCCATTGTAAGACCTGTCAAAGCAACTCGGTTTCTAGCCCCTGGAGGTTCGTTCATTTGACCATAACATAGAGCAACTTTGTCCAATACATTCGATTCTTTCATCTCATAGTAAAGGTCATTTCCCTCTCTAGTTCGTTCACCAACACCAGCAAAAACTGAGTAACCTGAGTGTTTAAATGCAACATTATGGATAAGCTCCATAATAATTACAGTTTTACCAACTCCAGCTCCACCAAATAGTCCAACTTTTCCACCTTTTGCATAAGGAGCAAGTAAATCAACTACTTTAATTCCAGTTTCAAAAACTTCACTTTTTGTACTTTGGTCTTCAAATGATGGTGCATCTCTATGGATTGCCCATCTAGTTGTATCTGTGGCAACATCTTCACCACCATCAATAGGTTCACCAATTACATTAAAAATTCTACCCAGAACCTCTTCACCAACTGGTACAGTAATAGGACCGCCAAGAGCAGTTACTTTTTGACCTCTAGTTAGCCCTTCACTTAAATCCATTGCAATAGTTCTAACTCTATTATCACCAACATGAGCGGCAACTTCTAGAATCAATCTTTGAGGATTGCCCTCAACTGTATAGCTGACCTCAATTGCATCATTAATCTGTGGAATGTAATCTTCAAAATCGACATCAACAACTGGTCCGATTACCTGTGATATAACACCTTCCATATATTTAATCTCCTAATTATTATATTCAAAAAACTGATATTGTCGGTTTTTTACAACCGCTTAAAGTTTTTTGGTTCATTAATATTAAAATGTTCGGCATAAGCCGAACCTATCATCGCTATTTTAAAGCTTCCATACCACTAATAATCTCAATAAGTTCTGTTGTAATCGCTTCTTGTCTTGCTTTATTGTAAGCAATTGTAAGCTTATTTACTTTTTCCGTTGCATTATTAGTAGCCGCATCCATCGCTTGCATTCTTGAACTATGCTCACCAGCTAGTGAATCAATTAGTGAATAATAGATATTATATTCAAAATATTTTTTCACAAGTGATTCCAAAATTGCCTCTTCCTCATCAGCAGGTTCAACCTCCATCATAGATTCAGATATAACTTTAGGTTCAGGAATCTGCTCAACAGGCATAAGATTAACCGTTTTTAACTCTTGAGTAATCATATTTAAATATCCATTATGGATTAAAATCACTCCGTCAGTTACACCGTTGTTAAAATCTTCAATAACTGGGTCGATAACCTCTTTTGCTTTTTGTGGAGTTGGTGAAGCACTCACTCCAACATAGCTTTTTAGTATCTCTTCATCTTGGTATCTGAAAAAATCTAAACCTTTTCTACCAACAGCTATTAGTCGCACCTTTACATCTTTTGCTCGAAACTCTTTCATTAAAGAGGAAACTTTTTTAATAGTCTGAGAATTAAAACCGCCACAAAGCCCTTTGTCAGCAGTGACAAAAAGTAGGTCGATGGTTTTTGGATTTTCTATCTTATTAAAATATCTACTTTCCACTCCACCAACTTTGTATTGGTTGATTTTATATGCAATTTCAGATAAAATTTCATTTATTTTTATGGCATATTGACGAGACCTTTTTGCCGCTTCTTCCGCTTTTTTAAGTTTCGCAGTAGAAACAAGTTTCATAGCTTTTGTTGTTTTTTGAGTGTTTTTTACACTCTTAATTTGTCTTTTAATATCTTTAAGACTTGCCATAAACTAATCCTCTATTAAAAATTTGATTTAAAATCAGTTAACACTTTATCTAACTTCTCTTTTATTGCATCATCAATTTTCTTTTTATCTTTGATGTCTGTGAAAAGTTCAGGGTATTTTGTTTGGATAAATGGAATTAGTTCAGCTTCAAATCGTACAACATCACTAGCAGGAATATCATCAAGAAAACCATTCGCTCCAGCATAAATTATAACAACTTGTTTATCAATTGTAAGAGGTGCATAAGGTCCTTGTTTTAGAACTTCGACCATTCTCTGACCTCTTTCTAATTGCGCTCGACTCTCTTTATCCAAATCACTAGCAAATTGAGCAAATGCTTGAAGCTCTCTATATTGTGCCAAATCTAGTCTCAAAGTTCCAGCAACTTGTTTAGTAGCTTTAATTTGAGCAGACCCACCAACTCTTGAAACAGACAAACCAACATTAATTGCTGGTCGGATTCCAGAGTTAAACAAATCAGTTTCTAGGAAAATTTGACCATCTGTGATTGAGATAACATTTGTAGGGATATAAGCTGATACATCTCCTGCTTGAGTTTCGATGATAGGAAGTGCGGTTAGAGAACCAGCCCCTAATTCATCATTTACTTTAGCAGCTCTCTCAAGTAATCTTGAGTGAAGATAGAAAACATCACCTGGATATGCTTCTCGCCCTGGAGGTCGTCTCAAAATCAAAGCCATCTCTCTATAAGCTACGGCGTGTTTTGATAAATCATCATAAACGATAAGTGCGTGTTTGCCATTATCTCTAAAATATTCACCCATAGTTACACCAGTATAAGGTGCAAGGAATTGAAGTGTTGCTGAATCACTGGCTGCTGCATTTACGATAATCGTATAATCCATAGCTCCGTGTTCTTCAAGTTTTTTTACAACTTGAGCAACTGTTGATTGTTTTTGACCAATCGCTACATAGATACAAATTACACCTTCAGTTTTTTGGTTGATAATTGTATCGATTGCAACAGTCGTTTTACCAGTTTGTCTATCACCAATGATAAGCTCTCTTTGACCTCTACCAATTGGTACAAGTGCATCAATAGCTTTAATACCAGTTTGAAGTGGCTCGTGAACTGACTTTCTAGCCATAATCCCTGGAGCTTTCTCCTCTACAAATTTGTAAGTTGTATTTTCGACAGCACCTTTTCCATCAATTGGCTCACCAAGTGCATTTACAACTCTACCAACTAAAGATTCACCAGTTGGAACTTTTAGAAGTTGCGAAAGTCTTTTTACTGAACTTCCCTCTACAATGCCTGTACCTTTTCCAAGAACTGCGATACCTACACTTGATTCCTCAAGGTTGATAGCCATTCCCTTATCGCCAGTTTCAAACTCAACCATCTCTCCAGCCATAACATTATTTAATCCATAAACAATGGCAATACCATCAGCATAACCAATAACTTTTCCTGTCTCTTCTACATCGACATTCAATTCAAAGTTATCAATTCTCTCTTTTATTATTGAACTAATCTCATCAGCTCTTAACTTTGTGCTCACTTGATATACTCCTTGTAATTTATAAAAATTTGAAAGTTGTTTAGTTTAATCAACTTTTCTCTTCTCTATATAGCTTTTAATATATGCTCTGCTATTTGAGCTTTTAATCTACTCATGGAAAAACTAACCTCTACACCTAAATCAGCCAATTCAACTTTTATTCCAGGATAATCTGTTATTCTATTTCGTAGAGTTACAGTTGCCCCAAATTTTTTGCCTAAGCTTTTTTCAAGTTCTATGATTTTTTCTTTACCGACCTCAAAATTACTAATCACTACACCTTCAAAATTACTATCTAAATGTGCGATTTGGTATTTAAGCTCTTTTGTGATAGATGGAATAGATTGTAGTTTTTCATTTTTGCTTAAAATTTTAATCAAATTCACCGTTTGCTCATTGCATTTATCAAATGACAAAATCAACTCAATTTTATTATCTTTTTTCACATCAGGTGAAAGGATAATATCTTTAAATTTACCATCATTAAATGCAGTTGCAATTTTTTCTAAATTTCCGTTAACTCCATTAAGTGTTGTTTTGTCACAAGCACTAATTAAAGCTTTTACATATTTTTTAGCGATACCACTCATTAAGCAGCCTTCTTAAGCACTAAGTTCACAAAATCATCTTTGTCTAGTGAAACCGATTTATCATCAAAAGCATCATTAATTATTTCACCAACAACCTCTCTAACCATTTTCCGCTCTTCAATCTCAATTCTATCTTGATGAGCTTTCCCGATATTTTCAATCTCTACTACTGAATCACTTTCAACTTTTTTTGCAAGAAGTATAGCTTCATCTTTTGCAGTTGCTACAATTTCAGTAGCTAATTTTTTAGCATCTTCTACAGATTTTATAGCTTCAGTTTTTTTCGCTCTTGATTTTAATAATTTCATTTGAATATTATCAAGCTCATTTGCTATGCCATCAATTCTTCCATTGAAGAAATTTTTAACATGGTCTGCTACTAAATAGTATAAAATACCAAAGAAAATCAAAAAGTTTATCGTTCGTTCAACAAAATCTGTCTCAACCTCCGCTCCTCCACTAGAAGCAAAAGCAAAAGCTGGTAGAATTAAAAATAATAGATATTTAATCTTCAAATTGACCCTTTACAGTTGACTTAATTTAATTTTGATACCCTCTTTATATAGAGGTAAATTAGCCATTAAAGAGTTTTTAATTTCAGCTTTACTCTCTTCAAGCTTAATCATAAAACTCTCATACTCTCTCTCAAACCCGTCTCGTTGTTTTTGCGTTTTTTCACCCGCAATACTCTTAGCTTGGTTTATCGCAGTCTCCCGAATCACAGAAGCCTCTTTTTTTGCCTCACTAATAATAGCCGCCGCTTGGGTTTTAAAAACATCAATGTCAGCACTATTAGCATTAGCATTAGCCAAGTCATCAGCAATACTTTTCTTTCTGTTGTCCATAAAATACAACAAAGGTCCATAAAGCTTATCACTTAAATATTTTAGCAAAAATAAAAAAACTACCGCAGTAGTAATAATCAAGCCAAAACTTAAATCAAGCATTTCTACTCCTTTTCAAGAAGATATATTAATATGGATGTAGTGTACCATAAAAAATAAAAAAACTTTATTAAATTAATTAATAAAAAAATTAAGAAAATTTTACTGAATCATATTGTAACTTTTTTTTAAAAAAAATTTTAGAATTCAAAATGCTAAAATGGGTTATTATTTGGCAAAAGCACCCGATTATTTGGGGGAAGAAAGGCAATGAGAGGAAAGGCAATGAGAGGAAAGGCAATGAGAGAGGGGAGGGGGATATATTATTGAAGTTCTAATTGCATTAAATATATCTCTTCGCCATCAACCACCTCTATTTCTACACTTTGGCAATGGGGGCAAAAATACTCATTTTTCGTCAAAGTAGATTTTTTTTGGCATAAATTACAAACTATCACAACGGGTTGAATATTCATAATAAATTCCGCCCCATCACAAATCGAATTCTCCTTAAAAGTTTCAAAAGCCCTCTCCAATAATTCAGGCTCAACCCCACTCATCACCCCAATCTTCACCACCACTTTCGTAATTTTCGCAGAACCATTTTCTCTAGCATTCTCCTCACAACTCTCTATCAATGCCCCAACTATACTATATTCGTGCATCTCTTTTCCTCAAATTATAATTATCTCCTCTTCCAACTCTATCTCAAATTTTTCATAAACTTTTGCCTTTACCTCATCTATTATTTTTACAGCATCATCAAAAGTCCCCTCACCGTGATTTACTAAAAAGTTTGCGTGAACTTCACTAAAGCCCACACCGCCAATTTTTTTACCCTTATAGCCAACTGCCTCGATTAATCGACCTGCAAAATCTCCTTTTGGATTTTTAAAGCAACTTCCAGCACTTGGCAGTTTAGGTTGATTTTTTCTCATAGATTTTAGTAACTCCAATCTTTCATAGCTAAAACCCTCTTTCATCTCAAAAATTCCCTCAAAAATTATGCCATCAATTTTACTATATCGGTAACCAAAATCTATATCCTCTTTTTTTATAATCCCATCTTCTGTCTTAATCCCCCAAAGATTATTAAAAATCTCATACTCCTTTAGCCCTGCATTCATCTTAATTGCCCCACCAATTGACCCTGGTAAATGAGATAAAAACTCTAAGTTAGCTAAATTATGTTTTTTGGCAAAAGATACCACTTTTCCGTTTGGGGTCATCGCCCCGATATGAAGTTTTGAATCCTCTATCTTTATGTAATTAAATTTTTTTGATAAAATCGCCAATGGCGGAGGATTATTGGAAATTAGAAGATTATTTGCCTTGCCTATGATAAATTTTTCACTTTTTTTTATCTTATCAATCACTTCAACCTCTACTTCATTCCCAATTTTTATAGAACTAAATTTTTTAAAATTTATGAGCATATTTCTCCTTTTTTATGATAGCCGTTTGGGGACTAAAGTATGATTTTACAAATATTTAAGATGTTGATAAAGCATATCATATCTAAAAGCTAGTAGGTTTTCCAAAATTCCAAAAACTGCCATAAATACGATAAAGCTACTTCCACCATAGCTAAAAAAGGGCAGGGGAAGCCCTACAACTGGGGCTAAACCGATGGTCATAAGCATATTTACCGCCATATAGATAAAAATCATCATACTCAAAGATGTAGCAATCGTGATGGTGAAATAATCGTTTTTAATCTTGGTTGTCAAAAAAAGCAGATGCAAAATCAACCCCATATAGAGAAGCATCAGCCACACCGCCCCAACAAATCCAAACCGCTCAATATGGTATGGAAAGATAAAATCACTGGTGGCGATGGGCAAAAAATTTAGGTGAGTTTGAGTAGCATCATCTTTGCTTTTGCCATACATTCCTGCCGACCCCACCGCAATTTTGGCTTGTTTAACTTGATAACTTGGATGCTGTAAAAAATCTTTGATTCTAGTTTTTTGATAGGGTTTGAGTGAGGCATATAAAATAGGAGATGCCAACCCCACGATTATGAGCAAACTTAACCATATTTTTTTTTCCACTCCCACGACAAAAAGTGTACCAAATCCCACCATCAAAAGCACTAGGGCTGTACCCAAATCTGGCTCTTTTAAAATCAAAATAGAGGGGATTAATATGAAGATGGAGAGTTTTATAAAAGCGGAAACACCATAACCATTTTTCGGTGGAGGATTGTACTTGATGAGATATGCCATCATCAAAATAAAAGCGGGTTTGATTATCTCCGAGGGTTGAATGGTAAAATGGGTAAGGGGAATCGCCAACCATCTTTTAGCCCCAAGTTTAGTAACTCCAAAAAACTCAACACTCACCAGTAAACCTAATGAGATGATAAAAAATGTGGGAATGAGCCAATCAAGCCGTCTAATGGGCAAAATGAAAAAAAAGAAAAATACTCCAGCCCCCACACAAAGATATATCATCTGTTTTCGTGCCAACATATCACTAGCTTCTATTATCAAAAAATGGGAAGTTGCGATGATGGGTATCAATAAAATTAGTAGATGCCAATCAAAGTGTGTAAATATTCGTCTATCTATCTGTATCAAAATCTGTCTTTAAATTAATTTAACCCCAATTATAGCAAATAATTCCATATCATTAGATAAATTTATACCTATTGTGAAAATTATCAAAGAGATTTTTTATAAAAATTTTGCTAAAATATTTTGATAGGGGTGCTTTGCCAAATACTAAGCCACTATATTCAACTTCAGATAAAAGGATTTTGATGTCAATTGAGATAACAAAAGTTACAGATTTTACAGATTCGCAATATCTCACCCCAAAAAGAGTTTTTTATACTCAAAACGGTGTGGAGAAGATTTGGGATGTAGTGAAAGTTCATAATAGTGTGGCGATTTTGATATATAATAGTTCGTGTGATTCATTTGTGCTAGTTAAGCAGTTTCGTCCAGCGGTTTATCTGGCAAATCAGAATGGTTTCACCTATGAGCTTTGTGCGGGGATTGTGGATAAGGATAAGTCATTGTTGCAGATTGCCAAGGAGGAGATTGAGGAGGAGACGGGTTTTGTGGTGGCGGTGGAAAATATTGAAAAGATTGCATCGTTTTATACTTCGGTGGGATTTGCTGGGGGTGAGCAGACTATGTATTTTGCAAAAGTTGATGATAGTTTGAAACTTTATGATGGCGGTGGTGTGGATATTGAGGAGATTGAGGTGGTTAATTTGCCCCTAAACGAGGCAAAAGATTTTATTTTCGATGAATCATACTCAAAAACATCGGGGCTAATGTATGCTTTTATGTGGTTTTTTGAGAAATATCAAAATAAGAATAACATCGCATAAATCCCCGCACCGCTATATGCTGTGAGGGTGAGTCCCAAAATCAATAACCGCCCGTAAAATTTGTGTTTTTTGAAAAATGGTGAATCAAAGTTATTTCTCTTAGAGGAGAGGTGGCTTTTGATTAATATGATGACCCAGCCGACCACACTAATGAGGGCGATAAAGATATGAACACTTAGGTAGGAGATGAAAAATTCGTGTGAGATGGAACTTTGGTCTAAAAATTCTTTAAATCCACCAATCCATCGAATACCAATTTCAAAAAATATAATGACGGCTAAGGTGAGAAAAAACAGCCCTAACTGATACCATTTATGAAGTAGAAATTTTTTTTTGTGTACTATAAATATGCCTACAAAAAGTAAAAATGGGAAAATTAAAAAATACAAACTCACCAAATCCATAAATAATGGTGCTTTATTGGATAAAAAACCTGTCTCAAACATAATCTCTCCTTTTATAAATCTTTTAAATATTATACCCACTTTTTCTACTAAATCAACTTATACTCCAATCCCCTTACCGCTGATTTATAATTAATCTCTTATTCCTAATTTTAGTAAATAAGGGGTAAGGCAATGAGCCAATAAGTGAGTTTAAATTCATATTAAGACCCTTTTTTATAGGAATTGCTTAGAAATTTATCTAAAATCTCACTCAATGCCTTTAAATCTAATTTATGACAATAATTAAGTTATACCACTTACCAAGCAACATCTTCT
>JAOZPA010000177.1 GCA_029932985.1 Campylobacterales bacterium | reverse complement strand
TCGTCGGGCTCATAACCCGAAGGTCGCAGGTTCAAATCCTGCTTCCGCAACCAAAACACACTAATCAAGTAACTATTAAAAAATCACCTTTTATAAAGTCTTTATAATGAAAACTCTAAATTACTCCTCTTTAATCTTAAATGATTTACAAGCTTTCTTTAATATAGAAAAAAAACACGATAGAGAATATTTTAATGATTGGTTTTCAAAACCTTATCAATTTAGCAAAGATGATAATATTTTTTTACAAGCTCTCATAGACAAACATATCAATATCATCAATTACTACACTGAATTAGAACTTGTTGGTAAATTTATAGCTCCTATTTTAAATAGAGTAGATTTTACCATCAAATCAAAAAATATTAGAGATTGGTATGAAATCCCTCTGAAGTATGAGGATAAAAATATTAGCTTTAATGGTCGTTGTGATTTTGTGGTTGCACGAGGTTATGATAAGCCAATTCAGCCCTATTTCTTCATACAAGAGTTTAAACAAACATCAGCTTCATTTCCCGAAGACCAACTCCTAGCAGAAATGATAGCCTCTACTTTACTAAACAAAAATAATACAATCAAAGGAGCTTATATAATGGGTTCTTTTTGGACTTTTACAATACTAGAAAAACTTGAAAATAATAATTATCAATACTATATATCAAAAAGATATGATTCTATGGAGATTGAGGGTTTAACTCAAATTTATCAAAATCTACAAAATATTAAAAGCGAATTAATGAATTAGTATGGAAGTAGCAATAAAATTACTCACTAAGCGGTCTTTTTTTCATCAGAAATTGCCCCAATGGTGGTGATTTTCTCATAAATTGTATTTATTAAAATATTATCTGTGATTTTTGGAAGCAATTTTAAGGTTCTCCTGTTTTTTCTGTAAACCTATTTTTTGACGGGAATTTCACCCGTCTCAAAACTAAGGAATAGGAATTCAATAAAAATTGTATATTATTTAATTTCTAATCCTAAGTACAACTACAATACCAACTCAATCAAATCTTTATCCTCTTCACCCTCAGCGAGTTCTGGCACACCCTCTTTCTCCTCGATATATTTCTCAATCTCCATCTTCAAATCACTTGGATTTGTCGCATTATAGAGAGCTGTTTTCATATCAATCAACTCATTTTTATAAATATCAAAAAGTGCTTGGTCAAAGCTTTGAGTTTTATAAATCTCTTTTCCCTCTCTTAACGCATCCGTAATTTCACTATCTCGACTCTCCGCAATCAAAGTTTCAATTCGAGCAGTTTTGAGCAAAATTTCAATCGCCGCCACCCGTCCACCACTTACTGTTTTTAGTAGCCGTTGAGACATTACACCCTCAATAACCGAAGCCAAAGACATTCGCACTTTATTTTGCTCCTCCCCTGGAAACATACCAATAATCCGCCCAATTGTCTCAGATGCACTAACCGTATGAAGAGTAGAAAAAACTAAATGCCCCGTCTCCGCCGCATGTAAAGCCATCTCGATAGTCTCCATATCCCTCATCTCACCAATGAGAATAATATCTGGGTCTTCACGAAGAGCAGCCCGTAAAGCGGTCGAAAAATCCACCGCATCTTCACCAATTGCCCGTTGATTCAAAATACATTGTTTATCTTGATGCACAAACTCCACAGGGTCTTCAAGAGTCAAAATATGTTTTTTGGTCGTGGCATTTATATAATTAATCATCGCAGCCAAAGTTGTAGATTTTCCACTTCCCGTAGGTCCAGTCACCAGCACTAAACCCCTAGCTTTCCCACATAATTGAAAAACCGCATCGGGCAGATTCATCTTCTCAATCGTTGGAATCTCCGTTGGAATCTTCCGAAATACCCCCGAAACCCCCTCAATTTGAAAAAATAGATTTACCCTAAATCGAAAATCATCATTCAACTTAAACATAAAATCAGCACTTTTTTCTTTACAAAACCGCTCAAATCTATCTGGCAACAAAGCCTTCGCCAAAATTAACGCCTTATCTCTAGGCAATTTCTGCTTTGTCATAGGAGTTATATCCCCCTTAATCCTCGCAGTGGTCAATGAACCAGCCTTAATATGCAAATCACTTCCATCTACATCCAACATCTTCGTCAAATATCCTCTCAAATATTTTATCATCGCCTCTTCAGCTGCACTTTTCATATTTTCCCTTTATTTTAACGACTCCAAAATCTCATCAAAAGCATCCACAAAAGAGCTCAATCCATCATCAATCAACTCCTGATAAACCACTTCCATATCAATACCATCTTTCTCAATTTTAGAAAAAAACTCCTCAATCACCTCTTCACTTTGTGGCAATTTCCAAATAAAATTTTCACTCTTCACAAAAGCATCTATGGTATTTAATGGAGCAGTATTGACAGAATTTTTATACAAAAGATTTGTAATATAATAATCAGCTGGATAACTATCACCTTTCACCCCCGTACTCGCAAAAAGTGTTTTAACCTCTTTTAACCCCGACTTCTCTATTTTATGATAAATTTTTGTTGCATTCATTATACCCAAAGTCCCCGCAACGCTACCCAATGAAGTTAATTTTTCATCCAATTTTCTATCAAATCTGCTCACAAATACCGAGATTACACCTTTTGGTTTCACTTCGACATCTCCCAGTTTTTCATAACCTTTTTGATAAGCTTCTACACAATTTTGAGCTTGTGATGGCGAAAAAATTAGAGTTGAATTTACACTAATTCCACAACTTATAAGCTCACTAATCGCTTCATATCCTGCAGATGTTGCTGGAATTTTTATCATCACATTTTTTTTACCAATTCTCTCATAAAGAGATTTTGCCTCTGCTATTGTAGCCTCCGCATCATCACACAAATTCGGGTCAACCTCAATAGATACAAATCCATCATCACCATCTTCATAAAGTTTTGCTAAATGATTTGCTGAAATCTGTATATCTTTTATCGCCAAATTCTCATACTTTTCTTTAGCGGTGAGGGGACTTAAACCCTCTAAATCTTTTTTATAAGCCGTCGAAGTCAAAATTGCATCTTTAAAAATCGCTGGATTACTAGTAACTCCATTTACTGTCTCATCTTTTAACAATTTTAAAAAACCATTATCCAAAAAATCTCTCTCCAAAAAATCACACCATAACGAAAAGTTTAGATTTTCTCTTAATTTTCTCATCTTTATCCTTTTACTTTAAAATGTTTTACACTATTGTGTCTAAAATTTCTCTTAAATTTTTATTGTCAATAATTATATTAGCCTCTTTTTTAAGTGCATCTTTGGCACAAAAAGCGATTCTCGTATCGGCATATTCAAACATTGAGAGGTCATTTGCCCCATCACCGATGGCTATTGTGTCTGATTTTTTGACTCCCATAAGTAGTTGAAGACGGCTAAGCATATCGCCTTTGCTGAAATTAAACATCATATCGCCCCCCACATCGCCCGTCAAAATTCCCTTTTCGTGATTTAGGATATTTGAGAAATCGGCATCAATCCCCAAAATCTCACGGTAATAACTGGTTGCATTTCTAAAGCCACCGCTAAAACAGATGACCTTGTAGCCACGATTTTTAAGCTCCGTTATCGTATCTTTTGCCCCATTCATAAGTGGCAAATTGTGACAAATCTCATCAACTTTTTTTAGCTCCAACCCCTCAAGTAATCTCACACGACTTGTAAGAGATTTATAAAAATCCAACTTTCCAGCCATCGCTGCCTCCGTAATCGTCGCTACCTCTTTCTCTAAATTCATCTCACGAGCCAAAATATCTATGGTCTCCCCATCCATCAGGGTCGAATCAAAATCAAATACTGCTAGTTTCATTGTTTTCCTTTATTAAAATTTTAGGTTCAGCTCACAGAACCTAGAATTTTTTCTATCTATCGTAATTTGTGTTTTTAAATATTTTTTTTTATTAAGAA
>JAOZPA010000176.1 GCA_029932985.1 Campylobacterales bacterium | reverse complement strand
TTTTTGATAATGCTGTTTATGAGTTTTAATATGATGGCGAGTGAAAATCAGCCAACGGAGGATGAGGTGACCAAACTTTATGTAGCCACATTTGACAGAGCCCCCGATAGTGCAGGGCTTTTGTGGTGGGTGAATAGTTCAAATCTGAAACTCTCACAGATTGCCCAGAGTTTTTTTGACCAAGTTGAAACCAAAACTTTATATCCCGATGGAATTTCGATGACTGTTTTTGTAAATTCGATTTATGGGAATCTTTTTAATCGGGATTCTGATAGTGCGGGGCTGAATTATTGGGTAAATGATTTAAACAATGGCTCTCCAAAACAGAGTTTTATCCAAACGGTGATAGATGGTGCATTGGGCGATGATGCTAAGATTTTGGAAAATAAAAAAACGATAGGAAAATATTTTGCTATTGATTTAGGCTATAATGATATGAATTGGGCAAAAAATTGTATGATTGAGATTACGGCTGACCCAAATTCAGTTACTGATGTCAAAAATGGATTAACAAAATGCAATAAAAGTTCAAATTTCACAAAACAAGGAACTTTAACAGGTCAGATAAAACACGATTCTATCGACCGACGGGCTTTGACTTCTCAAGAAGGTTCACTTTGGTTATCGCCACAAGGGGTAAATCGAATAGTGAATATCGACAAGCTTTTCAATTGCGAAATGTCACCAAATATGACCCAAGCTAGACAAATTCCATTGACCAAAAGCCCCGAACGAAATTTGGAATTAAGCTATAATTATGAAGTTAAAAATGTGCCGTCGGGAGTTTATAGCCTAATCTATATGGATAATCGTGGAAATGGTAAAAAAATTGATGACATATATATTGAACCAGATGGAGTGAAAACTCAAGATATTCGAGAAGTTACTCAAACTGGAGCGGTGAAGCTAAAGATTCAATCTTTGGATGGTGAGGTTTTAGGTAATGCAACCGTGATTTTAAATGAACTTAGCAAAAGATTTACCACCGATTCAAACGGATTTTTGGAGATAGATAATTTGCCTGAGGGGACTTACTCGCTCACAATTTTAAAAGATGGATTTGTCTCATACTACAAAACTTTTGTGGTTCAATCTGCAAAAACTACCGATATAAAAACTGTTCAACTGAATAGCCAAAAAGGTGTGGTTCGTGGGAAAGTGATAATTACCGATGATAAAATTACAAACTATGCCAACATCTTGGTATCTACAAGATTAAAAGATGGTTCAGAGTTAGGCACACGAACCGATAAAAATGGTGATTATGAATTTACCTTGCCAGTTGGGAAAAACTACTCAATTGTTGCTCACTCACACGATTTTGGAGTCGGGAAAGCAAATGGAATAGATGTAGAAAATAGCTCAATTAAAACCGTAGAAACCATAAAACTAATTCCAGCTAAAGGCTCAATCTCAGGATATGCGATGTTTGAAGGAGTTGTTGAAAATGCAGGTATCATAGTTTCACTAGAAAGTACAGACCAAGAGGCGATTACTTCTGCTGATGGCTCATTTATCATAAATAATATCGAAAGCGGAACATATAATCTAAACTTTACAGACTCAAACCACAAAGCAATTAGAAAGACGGTAACAGTCATTCGTGGAGCAAATAGTTATATGGGTTCAATGGAGATTGGAGGAAAAGAGGGAAGTGTTAAAGTGAAGATTGTTAATAATAATAATAAACCTATTCCAGATGTAAATCTTTTCATTGAGAACTCTACATTTTCAACCGCTACATTTACCACAGGTGCAGATGGAACTAGAACTATATCAGGTATTCCGATGGGTGAATATGTGATTAAAATTATGAAAACAGGATATACTAATACCACTCAAAATATAAATATTAACTCCTCTTTATTGGATATTTCAGACAAACCAATAGTTATAGGTTTTACATCTTGTGAAATTGGAGAAAAATTAGTAGATGGTCAATGTCTCAAAAATACTCCTCCAACTGCAAGTGCTGGAGAAGATAAAAGCATAGAGGTAAATAAACCTATCACAATTACAGGTAGCGGAAGTGATAGTGATGGAACTATTGTCTCTTATGAATGGAAAAAAGGCTTAACTATTTTAGCCACCACAGCTTCATTTTCATACACTCCCACAATAGTTGGTACAGAAACTTTGACTTTAACTGTAACAGATAATAGTGGAGTTACTTCTACTAGTAATATGATACTGGAAGTTATCGCTTCTATTTCTACAAATCAACCATTTATAACGAGATGGAAAACAAATAATGAAGGGAAATCTGAAAATAACCAAATCACAATCCCTACAAATACTGAATACACCTATAATTACAGTGTAGATTGGGGAGATGAAACTACTGATACTGGTGTTACAGGAGATATTATTCACACCTACTCTACTATTGGCACTTACACAGTTAAAATTAGTGGTGATTTCCCTCAACTCATTTTTCAAAATTCTGATAATAAAGATCCCTTAAAATTATTATTAGTTGAACAATGGGGAGATATAAATTGGAAATCTATGAAAAGTATGTTTGAAAATTGTTCAAATATGCAAATTATTGCCACAGATATTCCAAATTTATCTAATGTGACTAGTATGAGAAGAATGTTTAATAATGCAAAATCATTTAACTATGATATAAGTAATTGGAATGTTTCTAATATTCTTGATATGAGTTATATTTTTAGTAGTGCAAGTTTATTTAATCAACCTCTAAGCAATTGGGATGTATCTAATGTTACTGATATGGATAATATGTTTTCTAGTGCAACATCATTTAATCAGAATATAAGTAATTGGAATGTTTCTAATATTAGTAATATGCATGGAATGTTTTATAAAACAACATCATTTAATCAACCTCTAAGTAGTTGGGATGTGTCTAATGTTACTAATATGAGTTATATGTTTAATAGAGCAAGTAATTTTTCAAATCAGGATTTAAGTGGTTGGAATGTTGATAAAGTAACTAGCCATACAGATTTTAGCACAGATTGGGGAAGTGGAAATACCGAACCAAATTGGAAATAATCATGGAACCCTGAACTTGTTCAGGGCTTAGGTTACACTTTAAATAAAATTGAAGCTTTAATTTTATTTAAAGCCACAAAAAGCCTCGAACTTGTTCGAGGTTCCCACAAAACAAAAAATAATTAGGAGTTAAAAATGACAAATGAAGAGTTATTAAAAAAGAATCAGGAATTAGAAAAAAGAATTCTAGCACTAGAAGGGATTAAGAAAAAAACTGTTCCAAAAATTTCTACTTATAGTTTTAGTAGAATTACTGATACAATTTTGGAAAATTTAGTCAATATTGAAAAAAATTATAATCGATCTGTTTTTGATAAATGGTTTAATTTTGAGTATGAGATAAATAGGGATGAGGCAAAATTTTTGAGTGATTTGATAGAAAAAAATGAGCCATTAATTTTTAATTATCACGAGGAGGATTTGAAGGCAAATTTTATTGTACCATTGATTAATAAAGTTAATTTTTTTATGATGAAAGCAAAAATTAGAAATTTTTATCACGAACCATTAATCTATAAATCTAAAAATTTTATCTTTAATGGAAAAGTAGATTTAGTAGTTTCTAGTGGTTTAGAAAAAGCAAAAAGACCCTATTTTTTCATCCAAGAGTTTAAAAAAGAGGAGGAGTTTAGGAGTCCACGACCACAACTTTTAGCAGAAATGATTTCAGCAGTTGAGTTAAATAAAACCAAAAGTATGAGAGGAGCTTTTATCATTGGTAGTGATTGGTATTTTGTAATTTTAGAGAAACTAGGAGTGGATAAATATCAATATTTTTTATCTCAAAAATTTGATGGTAGCGATATTGAAAAATTAAAAAAGATTTATAGAAATCTGCAATTTGTCAAAAATGAGATAATTGAAATGGTACGACAAGAAAAATAAATTTCCG
>JAOZPA010000054.1:12042-14786 GCA_029932985.1 Campylobacterales bacterium | reverse complement strand
ATATTTTCAGCTTCGATTACAGAACTATCAATATATATATTTCCATCTTTTAATTTAATTTCGTGAGCGGTTGCCCCCACGGCGGATTGCAAAGAGAAAATATTATGAGTTGTTAAGATAAATTGAATCTTTGGAAAATCTTTTTTTAGTTGAAAAAGTAATTTCCGTTGCCAAATCGGGTGAAGATGTCTATCAAATTCATCAATAATAATCACTCCTTCAATTTTAGTAAAAATATCTTGACCTATTGTTTTATCTTTAAAAAGTTTTTCTCTCACTGCAATTATCCGCAAAAAAATATCAGAAATCAACAAAATATGGTCTTTATACCCCTCACTTAAATTCTCAAATTCCAATCGATGATTATTAAAATCATTGAAATAAAATCTACGATTCTCTCGAATCAACTCAATTTTTTCCTCTTTTGGAATTAAATCTAAATAATCATTTATTTTATCAACTATAAATTTAATCATCTCTTCTAATTCAGGCGAAAGGTCGCTATCTTTTTGCAACTCATACAAAATACTCAATGGCTCACTAAAATCATTTGAATAATCTTTAAATATTGATTTTGTAGCATATAAAGACCCCTCACCGCTGACTATTTTTTTGTAAAAATCGGTATTAAATTTTTTCATATCTGCATTTAGATTCACACCATAACTAAGCAAAATTTGTTCTGGTTTATCAATATGTTGCATTTCATGCATAGCATTTGGAATTATATGAATTTCCCTCTGCTCATTTTTTCCATAATTAATAGATATTTCAGCCCTCTCATTTCCAAATTTGATAATTTTTTCAAATTCATTAGATTTATCTCTATTATTTGTAGCTAATAAAGCCAAAGTTATTCCTTGTAATACAGATGTTTTCCCAAAGCCATTATGCCCCAAAATTATATTTACTTTTGGATTTAAGTCAAACTCAATCTCACAAAAAAGTTTGAAATTTTTAATTTTTATTTTACTTAAATAATCTGTGCCATTCCAATCATTTTCTAATTTTATATTACTTTCATCTATATAATCCAATAAATCACTAACTGGAATTTTTGTACCACTTCCATCAAAATAGGAATATTCTTTTGCTTTTTTTAGTTTAATAAGTTTATTATAATCAACAGATGTTTTATTTCCATATTTATCTTTTTTGGAATACTCAAAATGACGACTTACAGATTTAATATTATCTTTTTTTATCCATTGTTCTATTTGTTTTTTTATTTTTAATAATATTTTTTTATATATATCTTTTTTACCAAATATATAAATATTAATTGAAATATATTTATATTCTGTTGATACTCCAATAAAAACATAATTCTTTTCTGTTTTAAAAAAAACAGAATTATTTTGATAACTTATCTCATAATCATTAAAACTAAAAATATTTCTTAAATTAATTTTTAAACTAGTATCTTCAATTAGATATTCAAAACATAAATTATCGATATAATTATTTCCGATATGAATATCATAAAAATTTTTTAACTTAAAAATAGAAAAAGGGATATTAATAATTTGATTATTATGAATATTTAATATTTCTAAATTTTTAAGAGCCAATATCTCTTTTGGTAATTCTATAAGATTATTGCTTCTTAAATATAATTCTTTTAAATTTTTAAGAGCTAATATCTCTTTTGGTAACTCTGTAAAATTATTATCATCTAAATACAATACTTCTAAATTTTTAAGAGACAATATCTCTTTTGGTAACTCTCTAAGATTATTATTAGCTAAAGATAAAATATGTAAATTTTTAAGAGCTAATATCTCTTTTGGCAACTCTGTAAGATTATTATCTCTTAGAGATAAGTTATATACATTTTGTAACTTTTCAAGACCATTATAATTAATTTTATCTATATTAGGTAAAATTAATAGTTGTAAATTTCCAAGTTTAATAATTTCATTCCAAATTTTATCTGTAATTTCTATATTATTTAAATATAATTCATTAGAAATTTTTGCCTCTTCTAATGCTTCTAAAATATCATTTTCCATATTATTCCTATTCTTTTTTAGTTGATTTTATTTTAACATATAAACAGTAAAAACAAGATGATAGGGGTGCGTTGCCAAACAATAACCCCCCATCAAAAGTCACCACTCTTTGTTTTTTTCTAGTCCGCATTTTTGGCAAAAGTTGGATTCTTTTATCATTTTAGAGTTGCAATGTTGGCACTCTTCCCACAGTTTTGTACCGCATATTGGGCAGAAATCGAAATCTTTCTCTTTTAAACATCCGCAGTCTGGACACCTATTTTGTTTGATGTGTTTCTCTTTTGAGAGTTTTAATTTTTTGCTATTTTTTGCTCTTATTTGAATTTGCCACAAAACCACACCAAAAAGTATGATAAAAAATCCTATGACGATGTAATTTAGGAGGAATCCTAAGTTTAGTTGCATAAAAAATTGAATTAATCTCTCTAAGAAGAGTTTTGGCATAATTTGATAGATGAAATGCAGGAGGTTAAATAGGATGAAAATTCCGCTGACGGTGAGGAGAGATGAGAAGAGTCGGGCGAGGATAAATCTCTCTTTTTTGTGTGTGATGGTGTAGATGTAGAGGCTGATGAAAAATAGCGGGATTAGAAATAGTAAGATATTGCCGAGTCGTTTGAGTGGGTAATATCGCTCAAGTTTGGCTTTTGCTTTTAGAATCTTATCGCCGTTTAAATTTACGAGGTGGACTAATTTTTGTTGCTCTCGATAATCTGAAATATCATTTAATTT
>JAOZPA010000054.1:0-11942 GCA_029932985.1 Campylobacterales bacterium | reverse complement strand
AATTTTATACAAATTTGCAATCTCTCGACACTCTTCTGATTTTCCAAACTTATAAGTATTATCATATATTTTGTATTTTATCGCCGTTTTTAAATCATATTTCAAATAATCTAAATCAATTTTTGACCGATTAATCACCGAAATACACTCATAACCATACACTGCATTTGGTCGCTCGACCTCTTTGGTTTGCATCATAGTCCCATAACCTACGACATAAAATAGAAATATGGTAAAAATGAACAGCACCATTTTTGCCCCATTAGAAAACTCATAACTCTTCAACCCCAAGTAATTTTTATACTTTTTCCACAAATTCATAACAATCCCCTTTATAATATTTTGGTTTAACAACCCCAAACGAAAATTAAAATAATCTTGTAATCCCCACTACAAAGACTAGAAAAATAAATAAAATATTTCTAATAATAATCGCAACTCCTGAAAGTCTCGGAGCGGTGAGGGGACTTTGAGCCTCAATCGTCTCATCTAATTTATGAGATAATTTTTTTAAAAAATTCAAATTTCGTGGATAATCGATGATATTATCACTCCACTCTTTTGGAAAATTTTTGCTCCCAGCCCCCACAATTCCACCCACAATCGCTCCCGTAGTATCGGTATCTCCACCACATTTTATTACATCAATTATCGCCTGTCTTACATCATCGCCATTTTTGAGCCACGAATGCAAAGCGATGGGCAAAGTGTGATAGATGTAACCACTCACCCCTTTTTCTAGCCCCAGTTTTGAGGCAAAATCCATCGTGCTTAAGTGCAAATTGGTCTCAATATTTCTCAAAAGTGCCAAAAACTCCTCATCATTCACCAAATTTTGCATAGTTTCAAAAAAAATTTCACGATTATTTGTTGCGGAGAGATAGGTAGCTTTTGCCACCGCTAATGCCCCATAATAGGCTTTTGGGTCGCTATGTGTAATATTTGTATTTATTTTGATGAATTTTTTTAACATCTTATCATCTTTGCCAAATATTAATCCTATCAAACTTGACCTCATCGCTGGGGCATTTCCTGCACTAAAAACTCCACTATTTTTCATAAAAAAGGATTTGAAAATCCCCCTCATCGTGGCAAATCCAACTCCAGCAGGAAGAGCTAAAAGCCAAAGTTGCATCCGTTTTTTCAAAAGTTTTTCAAAAAGTTTTTCATCATCAAAACTCTCTATCAAGCATTGAGCTACAATTATACTATGCTCCGTATCATCAGAAAACATTCCCTTGCCAAAAAGAAAATCTATCTGCTTAAAATCTGGATTCTTTTTAGCAATCTTTTGCCTAGATAATCCCTCATAATAAAGCCCGACTGAATCACCAAGAGCTGTGCCTAAAAGTGAACCATAGATTCTGTTTTTCATTTTATTCCAGCTTCCACCAAATCGTGAATGTGCAAAATTCCTTTTACTTTTCTCTTTCTGTTTGTAATGACTAAAAGTTGGATTTTGTATTTTTCGATGAGTTCCAATGTTTCACTGGCTAAAAGTTTGTTGTTGCTTATCGATTTTGGATTTTTGGTGGCATATTGTTTGGCAAGGCTATCTAATGAAAAATCTTTTTTCATCATTGCCCGTCGTAAATCTCCATCACTGAGGATTGAGGTCAATCTATTTTTTTTATCGACCAAAATCAGATTTCCAACTCGCCCCTGTGAGAGTATAATGAGTGCATCTTTGAGTTTTATATTTTCATTTGCAATTGGTAAATTTTCAATTCTCATTAAATCTTTGACTTTTACAAAAAGTTTTTTGCCCAAAGCCCCCCCCGGATGGAAAGAGGCAAAATCCTCTTTGGCAAAGTTACTATTTTTCATCAGACAAACAGCGATTGCATCACCTAAAGCCAAAGTCAAAGTGGTAGAGGAGGTGGGAGCAGTATTTAGCGGACAAGCCTCTTTTTGAATTTTGATGGAGAGAAAAATATCACTATATCGCCCCAAAGTTGAACTTTTTTCAGAGGTCATCGCTATTAATGGTATCTCAAATCGTTTAATGTGAGGCAAAATATTTACAAGCTCTTCACTCTCGCCACTATAACTAATTGCCAAAACTGCATCGTTTTTATCAATCATTCCCAAATCGCCGTGAAGTGCTTCTGTGGGGTGGAGGAAAAAACTACTCGTCCCCGTACTTGCCAAAGTAGCGGAAATTTTAGCCCCAATCAATCCACTTTTGCCAACTCCCGTAATAATTAATTTACCCTTTATTGATGAAATTAACTTTACAACTTTTCCCATCTCATCACCAATTTGCGAAGCAGAATTCAAAAGCTCCTCCGCCTCAATTTTCAAAACCTCTTTTGCAATTTTTTTAAAATCCATAATTTATCTTTTTTTGGCAATATGATAACATAAAGATTACAAATTGAAAATTAAATATCGAATTTAAAAAATGATAGGATAGCGTTGCCAAACAATAACCCTACTTCAATTTCAAAATATGACCCGCCTTTTTAATAAAATAAACCGTTGCAAACTCCTTGAAAAAATCATAATTTTGCTGGGCATCGATAATCTCATCACACTCACCCAGATAAACCTCCATCTGGACCCCTTTTTTTTGCAAAGTCGCCAACTTCTCCTCACTCCACTCATAATTCAACAACTCATCTAATTGTGATTTATCGTGAGTCCCCAAATATTGAGACATATCCACATCGGAGGGATTTGCTATATTTTTCAAAAAAGATTGAATATAAAGATTTGGATTCCGCCGATAATGCAGGAGTTGAAGTTTTTTAAATTTCTTATCTTTGTGCATAAAATTTGCTGGGGAAAAAAGCTGTAACAAATCTACCCGAGTTTTGGAATTTAGCACCGCCTCAAATCCCCCAATCGCACCATAACTAAATCCTGTGTAAGTAAAATTATTTTTAATCAAATATGGCTCAAACAACTCTTGCTCATTTTGCAGAGCAAATCCACTAAAATATCTCATTTTTTACCTTTTTTTAAAATTATAACATATTTTACAATTAAAGAGTTTTTGTGGCTGGAAATTAAAGAGAATTTATAGAATCTTAGCATATAATAGCGAATGAAATTTAAAAAAACAATAATTTTTATCACGAGTTTGCTCCTGATATATTTGGCGGTCGGCTTTTACATTGTTCCTACTTTTGGTAAAGAGAAAATTACGAATTTGCTAGAGGAAAATTTGAAAAGAGATGTGACTTTAGAAAGTTTAAATTTTAATCCGCTGACATTTGAGTTGAAATGTGGTGGGTTGGAGATTAAACAAAAAAATTCTAGGAATAATTTTGTCTCTCTCGAAAATTTATCAATAGATATAGATATAAAAAATTACAAAACAATTCTCATCAAAACAATCTCTATTAATTCGCCAAATATTACAATTGCAATGGATAAAAATAGTAGTTTTAATTTTGATGATTTGCTTGTGAGTGATGAAAACAAGACCTCTGCCCCCTCACCGATAGATATTTTACTTGGAGAAATTTTTGTAAAAGATGGAAAAATTAATTTTAAAGATGTTAAAAAAGATAAAACTTTCAATTTTTCAAATATTGGTTATCATTTGCTAAATCAAGATGGTAAAATGTTTCATAACTTAAATTTGAAACTAAATCAAACAGATGCTAATATTTTGGCAACCTCGCTAGGAGATAATTTAGATGCCAAGATAAATATTAATGCCATAAAAATTGAGGAGTTTAAAACATATTATAGTGAATTTATAAATTTTGTCCCGAGAGGAGAATTATCTATAAATACAAAAATAGATTATACCGATGGGAAATTAAATATTGATAAATCAACCTTGATTTTAGATGAGATTGAGATAGATTTAGATAAAAAACGAATTTTACAAGCCACAACTTTTCAAATTCAAAATTTTAATATAGATTTAGATAAAAAAATTCTCGATGTGGGGGCTATAAAGTTACAAGATAGTTTTCTGGATTTGCAGATAGATAAAAATAGAAATTTAAATCTTTCCAATCTTGTAAAGCAAAGTGATGAACAAAATAGCAGCAAGAGTGGTGATGAAAAAAAATGGGCTATAACTTTGCAAAAGACTGACATTATAAATATGAATATGAGATTTAGTGATTTTAACTATAAAAAACCCTTTAACCTAAGTAATATTGACCTTTCGCTTGATGAATTTTCTCTCAATGATGGAGAAAAATCAAATTTTTCTTTTGGTTCTGATTTGATTAAGATTGAGGGGAAGTTTGGGTTAAATCCATTTTTGTTAAATTCTAAAATTTCACTTAATAATTTTGATGTTTCAAAGTTAAAGCAATTTATTGAAAAACAGACAAATATAGAGGCGGTTTCTGGCAAAATTGATGTGGGGCTGGAGATTAATTATGATAAAAAGCTAGAAGTTAAAAATGGAAATTTGAAAATTTTAGATTTGAAAATTATGCAAAAGAGGCTGGAATTAGCTAAAATTGCACAATTTGAGGTTAAAAATTTTTGGATAGATTTGGAGAAAGAAAATATAAATATATCTGAAATTTTACTAAAAAATAGTAGATTTAGAGGTGAGCTTTACAAAGATGGTAAATTGAATTTTGAAACTATTATGAAAAAAAGTGGTGAAGAGCAGAGTGGTGAGAATAGTTGGAAATTAAATGTGAATAAGATTAATCTACTTTCTAACTCTTTTAATTTTGAGGATAAAAGTAAAAAAACAAAATTTAAACTCTCAAACATAAATATCAAAATAGATAAATTCTCAACCAATAAAAAATCAAAATTTAAGATTAATTCATCGCTAAGATTGAACTCTAGCTATCTTTCCTATTATGGAAAAATTGGATTAGAACCATTTGTTACAAATGGAAAAGTGAAACTTAAGAACTTTGACTTAGCAAAAATCAAACCCTATTTTGAAGATTTTGTAAATCTTAAATTAAAGTCGGGTATTTTAAATTTTGATGGAAAAATAGATTATGGCAAAAAATTCTCTCTCATCGGTGCGGGGACTGAAGTGAGAGATTTAGTCGCTTATCAAGACAAATTAAAAGTGATAGATTTAAAAAGTTTAAGATTAAAAAAGGTTAATTTCAGAAATGCAAATTTTTTAATTTCAAATTTGATTTTAGATAGATTAAATATAAAAAGTATTTTATATAAAAATGGTGAATTAAATTTTAGTAAAATTTTGAAACCACAAAAAGAGGAAAAAAATAAAACTAAAAGCAAACCAATAAATCTAAGAATTGAAAAGGTTGTAGTTAAAAATAGTGGTTTTTTTATGCAAAATAGACAAAATTTATCTGATGTGAAGATTGACAAAATTAATTTGAGTTTAAAAAAGTTTTCAACTATAAAAACTAGAATTTTCCCATTTGATTTAAGATTTGAAACTTTTGGTTCAAAGATAGAGAGTGATGGATTTTTGGGAATTTCGCCACTGCTAATTAATGCTAATTTGAATTTTAAAAATTTGGATTTGACCAATCTAAATTCCTATCTCAAAGATTATCTAAATTTGAAAATTAGGTCGCTAAATCTGGGGATGAATGGATATGTGAGATATAAAAATGAAAAATTGAGATTTTATGGAGGGCTGATAAAACTTAATAAAATTGATTTAGATGGATTTATGGGGAAAAAATTACTTAAATCGGATTTGATTATGTTTAATGGGTTGGATTTTAGGCAGAAACCTGATAGATTGAAGATTAAAAAAATTACTCTGAAGAAAACTCATCTGAATTATAAAGTTTTTAAAGATGGAAATAGTTCAATTTCTAAGATTTTTAAAAATCAAGAAAAAAAGAAAAAAGATACAAAAGAGGAGAGTTTTCCGCTAGATATTGGAAAAATTTCGATTGATTCTTTTGATATAAATTACAAAGATTTAGAAAATCCGCTGAGTTTGAAATTAGTTAATCTCAAAGGTGATGTATCAAATATTTCGACGACGAAAATGCTAAAAAGTTTTATTGATTTGGAGATGCAGGTTAATAAATATGGGTATGCAAAAATTAATTCTGGAATCTATTTTAAGAATTTCAAGAGAAATAGTGACATCTCTTTGGCTATTTATAATATAGAGTTGAAACTTTTTAACCATTATGCGAAAAAATTTATAGGGTATGAGATTAAGAGGGGGACTTTGGTAGAGCTGAAATCAAAAACGAAAATTTTAAACTCTAAATTGAATTCAGAAAATAGAATCAAGATAGATAATTTAAGGCTTAAAAATCCAACTTTGATTTTAAAAACTTCTCTACAAGCGATAAAAAATTCGCAAGGGATTTTATCTTTTCCTATTAATATTAAGGGAAATATTGATGAGCCAAAGTTTAAAATTAGTAAAATTATTAGTATTGCTTTTTCAAATCTTTTAGGCAATATTATCACAACTCCTATCAAATTTGTGGAGAGTATTTTTCATATAAAAGGTAATAAAGTGGAGGGTGCGATTTTTAATGCGGGGTCTTCAACTCTTTTACCACCAACTATTGCCCAATTAAATGGTATAGCTAAAATTTTGAAAAATAAAAAAAGGCGAATTCTAGTTATAAGGCATAGTTATAATAAAAATGAGGATGGTGATGCTTTGGAAAATCGATATATTCAAAATCTCACTAAAAATTTATATGAGACAAACTCTATTACTAAAGCTCTCAAAAAAGAGTTTCTGAAATATTATAGAAGTAGTAGTTTTGTAAATTTGCAAAATAGATATAGAAAAGAGTTTTTGAATGAAAAGCTAAAAGAGATGATAAAAAAAGCTATTTTTATTGGTGAAAATAATTTAGAGATTTTAGCAAGAAATAGAACACAAAATATCTATAATTATCTTATAAATAAAGGGGTTGAGAAAAAAAAGCTAAAGATAAATTATGATTATTTAAAAACTAAAAAAGAGGTAATGACAAAATTAAAAATTGAATTTAAGTTTTTTTGGTAAAATAGAGAGGTTTAAATCCCCTCACCGATAAATTATTTTTCCTCTTTTACCATTTTTATAATCTCATTTTTGACAAATTGTAGATTTTTATAAATATTTTTTAATTCATCTATTTTAGTGCTATTAAAACTTTCTGATATGAAGTATCGGTATTTATCTTTTCCTAATTTTTCCAAAATTACAAATCTCCAATTTTCACCAACTATATAGCTCCCTTTAATTTCACTCCAATTATTTAACTCCACCGCCGAAATCATCTCTGCCAAAAGTTGCGGTCGGGGATTTCCATAATCCTCATCTCTTTTAAACTCTTGAATAAAAAAATATGGTTTTTTAGCTTTTCGTAGCCCCGTAGAGATGAGAATATCTACCTCTCCAGTCAATGTAAATTTTTCATTTTTGTAAGTTAATTTTTCATCATAAAAATCTTTAAAATCATCAGTTTTAAAATCCACCTTTACCAATAAAGGGCTTAAAAATCTCATCTTCAAATTTTCCTCACTATACAATGATAGATATTCCCCCTCCACTTCCAGAAGTTGCTCTAAAAATTTTTCCTCATTTTCCTCTAATTTTTTACTATTCTCAAACCAATCATTAAATCGATTTTTATTTAATTTCTGAGAAATATCCACAATCTTCTCCAAATCAACATCTCTAATTTTACTATATTGATAAGTTGGAATTCTTGGAGTTTGCTTAATCCCCTTTAGCTCTAAAATCTCTTTTTCTAACTCTTCATTCTTTTTTAATAACTCTAATTTTGTCATTTTCTCCTCCTTTTAGTTTTTCAAATATTATACCCAAAAATGCTTAACAACCTCTCACCGATGATTTAGAAACTAGAATTTATGAAATTTTATTTCACATTTAAATAATTCTGATATAATGTTTTTCATAAAAAAATCTTTTTTCCCCTATAAATTTTATCTTTTTTGCTAGAAAATTATTATGTTTATAAGGAATAAAATGGTTTAAAAGTAAAGATTGAATATAAATTTTTATAATAGATTGGATTTGATATGATATTCTTGTGGGGACTAGAAAATAATAATAGAAGGGGAATTTGATGAACTCATCAATAGATAGAGGAAGTATAGTTAGTTTTGCAGTATTTGGGGGATTTTTAGTTTTTTTTTACTACTTAGGGTTATTTTACACAGGAGTTTTATTTGCAGGAATTGGTCTATTTTTTCTTGTGACACTTGTGATAAATGCAATTACGGCACAGGCTGGTGAAATGTTAAATGGTATGGTTTTTATGGCTCCATTGATGTTTTTGATTATAGGTTGTGTGTTGTTATTGATTAATTTGATATTTATATAAACGAGTACAATGCAGGATATAAATAAGATTTTAAATAATAGAAAAAATTTGCTGATTCAGAATTATTTTCAGCTTCAAGAGTTTTTTGAGCAAAAATATGGCAAAGATACAATTATTTTGATTGAGATTGGAAGTTTTTTTGAGATTTATGAGGTTAATAATGATGAGTTGCAGATTGGAAAAGCAAAAGAGGTAGCGGAGTTTTTGAATATTCAGCTTACTCGTAAAAATAAATCTATTTTGAAAAATTCACTTAGTAATCCTATGTTGGCTGGTGTGCCGTCGGTGTCACTTGAGCGGTATTTGGCAAGGCTTATTGATGCCAAAAAATATACGATTGTGGTGGTCAAGCAAAAGGGTGAGCCTCCTAAAATTCAGCGATATATCTCAAATATCATCTCTCCAGGAACAAATTTTGATTATCTAAATCAAACTGATGAGAATAATTTGGTCTCCGTCGTAATGGATTACAATCGTGGAATTTATGCGGTTGGTTACTCCGCCATCGACATTACCACGGGCAAAAGTATCATTCGTGAGATGCAGGGGACAAGGGATGATAAGAGTTTTGGACTTGATGAACTTTTTAATCTTTTGCAATCTTTTGCAACTTCTGAAATTATTTTTACTTTTTTGAGTCGTGAAATTAATATCGATTTTATCTTGAAATATTTAGAGATTGATTCTACAAAACATATCCATATTGATAAAAAACGAATCAAGATTAATTACCAAAATGAGCTTTTTAAAAAAGTTTATGGGATAAATTCATTTCTCTCCGCTATTGAATATTTGGATTTAGAAAAAAATCCCCTCACCAGTGAATCGTTGGCAAAACTTTTGGATTTTATCATTGACCACGACCCACTATTGATAGAAAAACTTAATCGTCCTAAAATGTTGGGCAATGGGCGGTTTATGTATCTTGGAAATTCTGCACTCGAACAACTTGGGGTTATCGCAAGAGTACCCAATGAAGTTACAATTTTGAGTTTGATAGATAAAACTTCGACCGCTTTTGGAAAACGGCTTTTGAGGGAGCGACTTTTAAATCCAATTTATGATAAAAATATTTTGAACCAAAGATATGAGTTTATAGAAAAATTGATACCAAATTTTAAAGAGTATGAAAATTCTTTGAAAAATATCTATGACTTAGAGAGAATCTTAAGACGGATAAAACTAAAAAAACTTCACCCGATGGAGCTTAGTTATCTGCACATTTCACTAAAAAAAATTATAGATATTTTTGGAAGAATTAAACTGGATAAAATAGATTTTGATGAAAAACTAGAGGTTGAAACTTTGGAATTTTTAAAAAAGATTGAAAACTATTTTGAGATAGATACTTGTGCAAAGTTTAGAAAAGAGCAGATAAATTGCAATATTTTTAGAACTGGAATATATCCGAGGATTGATAATCTCATAAATGAGCAACGAGAAAATTTTACAAAACTGGAGATAGTTAGCTCTTTTATAGATTCACTTTTTGGAAATTCTACCCAAAAACAGTGTAGTATAAATTTTTTGGAGAGTGAGGGGTATCATATCGCCCTTACCAAAAATCGATTTTCATTGATTGAGACTAAACTTATGGAGAGTTTTATTTTAATTGATGGAAAGCACCATTTTTTCAAAGATTTTAATATTCGTAGATTAAAAAATGCAGTCAAAATTTATTCAAAACTTTTCGATTCAATTTCGCAAATTCATCTTGCAAATCAGTCTAAAATTATTTCGCTAGTAAATGATAAATATACTCAAACTCTCGATATGCTAGATAAAAGTTTTTCACTGCTTTTGGAAAAATTGATAGAGTATATAGCTGGAATTGATGTAGCGGTGAGTGGAGTTAAAAGTGCAAATGAGCATAATTTGACTAAGCCAAAAATAGATGACAAGAGTGAAAAAAATTATCTTGAGGCGGTGGCTCTAAGGCATCTTATCATTGAGGCGAGTGAAGATAATGGAATTTTTGTGCCAAATGATATTTATATGGGGTACGTGCGAAATAATATGACCCATAATCACAAAATGTTAGAGGAGGGTGAGGCGGAGATTCGTGGAGTTTTGCTTTATGGAATAAATTCTAGTGGAAAATCGTCGTTGATGAAGAGTATTGGAATCGCTGTGGTATTGGCTCAGGCTGGATTTTTTGTACCTGCGGTGGAGTTTAAATTTACAATGTATGACAAAATTTTCACACGAATTGTTTCAAAAGATAATCTTTTCAAGGGACTTTCAACTTTTACTGTGGAGATGATGGAGCTTAAAAATATTTTTAATAGGGCAGGGGAGGGGAGTTTGGTTTTGGGTGATGAGATTAGTCAAGGCACGGAAACTAAATCTGCTTTGGCTATTGTGGCGAGTACGATTTTAAAACTCTACTCTCTAAAATCCAATTTTTTGTTTGCCACTCATCTTCATCAATTAGTGAATTTAAGTGAAATCAAGGAGTTAAAAGAGGTTATTTTTTTGCATCTTGGAATTTTTTATGATGAAAATAGTGATAAACTTATCTATAATAGAAAGCTTGAGATTGGGAGTGGGAGTTCACTTTATGGGTTGGAGTTTGCTAAGTCGCTTCATATGGATAGAGATTTTTTGCAAAATGCTTCTAACATACGAAAAAAAATTACAGATGATTATAGTGAAGTTGAGCTTTTGAAAAAGAGAAAAAAGAGTAAATATAATGCAAAATTAATTTTGACAAAGTGTGCATTGTGTGATGAGGTGGTCGAAGATGTACATCATATAAAATCACAAGAATTGGCAGATGGCAATGATAAAATCGACCATTTTTCTAAAAATCATAAATATAATTTAATTCCCCTTTGTAAATTTCACCATCAAAAAGTTCACGAGGGAAAGATTATAATTAGTGGTTTTATGATGAGCGAGAATGGGCTGAGATTGCACTATTTTGATAAGTAGTTAAGCTAATATTCGATAGAGTACATTAAATTTTTTAAAGGATGATTATGAAGAAGATAAGTTTTATACTGTTTTTTTTGGTGGCTTTTTTGAGTGTGGCGAATGCAAAAATAATATTTGGAGTTATTCCCCTCACCGATAAAGATATTATGCAAAAAAGGTTTGCTCCATTTGCTAAATATTTGACACAAGAGCTTGGTGAAAAAGTTGTGCTTAAAATAGGCAAAGATTATGATGAAATTCAAGATGGAATTATGAATGGAAAGATAGATTTAGCATATTTAGGCCCAATTGGTGCAGCTAAGGTTTTGCAAAAAAATCGATGGATTATGCCTTTAGTAAAGTTAAAAAAGGGGAATTTCACAAAATATCGTGGAATGATTTTGGCTAGAAAAGATTCATCTATCAAAACTCTAAAAGATTTTAAGGGTAAAAAATTTGCGTTTGGGGACCCTAGCTCCACTATATCTACATTTGTACCTAGATATTATCTTAGAATTGCGGGTGTAAAACTTACAGACTTAAAAAAATATTACTACACAGGAACTCACGGAAATGTAATTAAAGCGATTTTAAGTGGCAAGGTTGATGGTGGCGGAGTCAAAGAGGATTTAGGAAAAGAGGCAGTGGCTACTGGCAAAATAAAGTTGATTGAATACACTTTTTATATTCCAACATTTACAATTTGTGCTAACAGTAAAAAGTTTTCCAGAAAAAAAATCTCTCAAGTGAAAAAAGTGTTGTTAAAATTTGGAACAAAGGAGTCTGGAT
>JAOZPA010000175.1 GCA_029932985.1 Campylobacterales bacterium | reverse complement strand
CTTCCTTCGTGGGGTAGTGCTATAAATATGCTACTTACTATGAAAGGTGAGTGGGGACAACTACAAGAAAATCCATTGATTAAATTTATGGTTTTAGCTTCAACTTTCTATATGTTCTCAACTTTAGAGGGACCAATTCAAGCAATTAAATCGGTAAATGCTTTGGCTCACTTTACAGATTGGATTCCAGGACACGTACACGATGGAACTTTAGGATGGGTTGGATTTATGATAATCGCAGCTTTATTCCACATGGCTCCACGAGTTTTCAAAAGAGAGATTTATAGTAAAAAATTGGTTGAAACACAATTTGTAATTCAAACAATAGGTATCGTTTTATACTTTACTAGTATGTGGATTGCAGGTATCACTCAAGGTATGATGTGGAGAGCTACTGACCAATATGGTAACTTGACTTATTCATTTATTGATACTGTTACAATTTTACAACCTTACTATACATTAAGAGCGGTTGGTGGACTATTATACCTAATTGGTATCTTTTTGTTTGCTTATAATATTTACAAAACAATGACTGCAAGTAGAGCAATTGAGAGCGAACCTCGAAATGCTTCACCTATGGCAGCTTAAGAAAGGAGTTTATAATGTTTCATTGGTTAGAAAAAAATCCATTCTTTTTTGCGGTAGGTGTGTTTTTGGTTATAGCATTTGCAGGTATCATCTCAATTTTACCTGACTTTGCCAAATCTTCACAGCCATTAGTTGGTACAAAACCATATACAGTTTTAGAACTTACGGGTCGTCATGTTTATATAAAAGATAGTTGTAATGCTTGTCATTCACAATTGATTCGTCCATTTAAAAATGAGACTGATAGATATGGAAAATATAGTTTGAGTGGTGAGTATGCTTATGATAGACCATTTCTTTGGGGTTCTAAGCGGACAGGTCCAGATTTAATGAGAATAGGAAACTACCGAACAACTGATTGGCATGCAAACCACATGTGGGAGCCAACAGCGATAGTTCCAGGTTCAATTATGCCTAGATACCGACATCATTTTACAAATATTGCAAATTTTGAAACAGCTTATGCAGAAGCAGTAACTGTTAAAAAAGTGTTTAATGTGCCTTACGATAAACCAAATATGCCAAAACTTGGTACTTTTGAGGAAGCACAAAAAGAGGCTCTTATAGAAGCTAAAAAGATTGCGGCTGCTATGAAAAAAGATACTGACAATAATGATATAAAAACAGCTCTCGATAATGGACAAATTCCAGAAATCGTTGCACTGATTGCATATCTTAACAGTCTGAAATAGAGGTGATATGGTATGGGGCTTGAAACTTTAACAGGACTAAGAGAGTGGGCTTATGTGATTTTTACAGGCTTGATGGTACTTTTACTTTATTCTTATATATATTACCTATATAATAGTGAGAAAAAGGGTGATAAAGATTTTGAAAAATTTGCAAATATTGCACTGGATGATGATATTGATTCAACTCCAATCCAATCAACCTCTGCTTGGGAAAAAAAAGATGATAAAGGAGAAAATAAATGAATTGGTTTAGTGATAATGTAAATCAAATCGCACTTCTTGGTGCGGCAGTTATCATCCTGGCTACTGTGTTTGTTGTTGGTAAATATATCAAGCAGATGAAGACAGATAGGTCAACAGGTGTTTTAGCTGATGATACTTGGGATGGAATTGGTGAGTACAAAAATCCACTTCCTATGGGTTGGGCTATAACTTTTCTACTAACAATGATTTGGGCTATGTGGTATTTGACTTTGGGTTATCCTGTAAATAGTTATTCTCAAATCGGTGAGTGGAATGAAGAGGTTCAAGCCTATAATAAAGCTTTTGAAGAGAAACACAAAAATATCAAAGGCGAAGAGTTGACAAATATGGGCGAGGGTGTATTTCTAGTACAATGTGCGCCTTGCCACGGAATTGATGCTGAGGGTATCAATGGTAAAGCTCAAGGTTTTGTTGACCAACGAATGACTAAAGAGCAAGTTTTAGATGTTATTAATCGAGGGTCTGCGGCTCTTGGAGATAATCCAGCTGGAAACTTAGGTTATCCAATGATGGTTATGCCTCCAATGATGGCAACGGGTGCAGATGCTGAAGCTATTGCTGAATATGTATCAAAAGGTATGAAAGGCGACGCTCCTGTATCTTTTGCTGCTTGTAGTAGTTGTCATGGAGTTGATGGTAAAGGATTGGGTGGACAATCTCCAAACATTGCTGAGTTTGATGAAATTCTTATAATGAAAACATTAGAACACGGTAAAGTTGGTAGTATTGGTGATATGCCTAAATTTAACGATGGAAGATTGAGTGATATTCAAAAACGAGCAGTATCTACTTATATCTTATCACTAAGCAAATAAGGAGAGGTTATGGCAGAAAATACAAGCAGACACGTCTTTGGACTTCATGGTGTAACTGGTATGCTTATTGCTACGGTATTGCTTCTTTCAATTTTAGTTTATTTAACTATTAGTGCAATTAGTGTACAACAAGATAATGCAGAGACATTTTATCAACTTGAAAATGAATCAACGATTCAGATGAGAAGTACCGATAATGCTGCAAAACGAGTAATAGTAGGAGATAAATAATGGCTGATAAAATGGATGTGATTTTAACAATCGGTTTAATAATAACAGCTGCATTTACCGCTTGGGCGGTATTAACTCCAAATCACCTTTACATAGGTTAGATTTTGAGAAAGTTTTTTATAACTATAGTGGGTGGGGCAATCGCCTCACTCACCTTAAATAGTCAAATTCTTATAAACGAGAATATCGTAAATCCAAAAGCCTCTGCCAAAATCAATGAAATCGGTGCAGAGATTCTAGCTAAAACAAACATAAATATCTACTTAATAGCTGTAAATAATCTAGGTGGAAAAAAAATCAAAGATTATGAAGCAGAGAAAGCAGAAGAGCTTAAAAAACCCTATATTTTACTAACTTTGTCAAAAGACGATAAACAAGTTGATATAATCAGCTCACCAATCGCAACAGATAAATTTGATAAAGAGGATGTGCTAGACCCAACAGGTGGCACAATTATACCAATCTTAGTTACAAAAGTCAAAAAAGATATGAAAATCGACGATAAACACAGTGCAGCTATGCTAAATGGTTATGCCGATATCGCTGCTCAAGTTGCAAACTCTTATGATATAGAGTTAAAAAGCGGTTTAGGGGACACCAACCGAATTATTATAAATTTAATTAGACTTTTTGTCTATGGCTCAATTTTATTAGTAATTTTAATGTATCTAAAAAGGAGATTTCTTGGAAAAAAAGAATAATAACAATAAAAGTTTCTGGCCCTACGGAATTATGTTGGCAATAGGTTTTATCATAATTTCCTGTATTGTCACTATCATAATCGCCGTAAATAGCCCAAATGATATGGATAATATCTACCTACGAGCTTATCAAGATGTAAATGATAATATCCACGAAATTATGAAAAAAGAGACAGAATTCAATGAAAATTTTCTAGTCAATGTCGATAAAGATAATTTCATAATCGGTAAAAATTCATTTGAATTAAAAATCACTGATACTAATAATCAAGCTATCGATGGGGCAAAAATAGATTTACTTCTCACTCGACCAAATAGTTCACAATTAGACCAAAAATTGATAGAATCAAAAAATGAAAATGGTATCTACTATTTTGAAAATTTTGAACTAAAAAATCTAGGTAGATGGCAAATAGAATCTCGAATAGAGATAGATAAATATGTAGGTTTTTATAGAACTGAAATAAATGCTACTGAGTAAAATCTCAGTAGTTTCAAACTTTTAGCTTCAAGTCCCCATACGAAAATTTTAAATTAAGTTTTATCCCTTTTTTAGAGTTATACCCCTATAAAATTAGCTATAATGCGGGGGGCAGATTTTAGACTTTTTCCCACTTAAATTTGGAGATATTTTTCTCATTTTCATCAAAATTAATTCCCACAAGATAGATATTTTTATTTTTGTTTAGGTATTTTTGGTGATAATTTC
>JAOZPA010000174.1 GCA_029932985.1 Campylobacterales bacterium | reverse complement strand
TGAACTTTCTGGAAAATGGACTGGAAAAAATGATGAGGCAATAAGGAAGAGAGAGAAAGGGGAAGAGATAATTGTATCTAGTTTATAGGAATTTATCGAAAAAATCACTTAATATCTCAATGACTCATAATCTTAAAGGCTTTATTTACCCGAATATGTTATTATTAAAATAAAAGGTTTAGCGATGAAGGATGTGGAGCTTTTGAAGCAAAACTGCAATAGTGTGAAGAGAACTATTGATGATTCGATAGAGTGGTTGAAAGAGAATGTTGAGTTGGTGGAGTCGAGGAGTAAGATTAGTGCGTTGAAGGATTTGAAGAGGATGGCACGGAATTTGGAAAATATCTCTTTGAGTAATCCAACTTTGTCTATTTTTGGGGAGTCGCAGATAGGGAAATCCTATTTTATGTCGGAGCTTTTGAAAAACAAGAGTGAAAATAAATTTTTTCTTAATTTTAAGAATCCATCAGATGAGTTTAGAGAATATTTGGAAAAAGAGAATTTAGTAAATTTTTTGACTCATATAAATCCTGATGGTGCTGGGGAATCTAGCGGAGTGGTGACTAGATTTACGATTAATGAGGAAAAGCAATTACCATCTGCTCAAATTCCAGTTAAATTTTTGCGACAAGTCGATATTGCTACTATTTTGATTGATACTTATTCGCTCGATGTTACCTCGACTAGTGAGTTGGATGATTATAATTATGATGAGATTTTGAATCTGCTGAAGAGTTTTCAGTCCCATCGAAGCTCTAATCAAATTGATGGAATGTGTGAAAGTGATGTGATTGATTTTCGGGAGTATTTAAATAAATATCTGAAAGAAAATTCTCCAGTCGTTTTTTTATTTAATAAAAATAAACTTTGGGATGATGTGATAGAGATTTTGCCACGAATTCCTTATGATGAGCGGTATAAGATTTTTGAGCTTTTTTGGGGTAGAGTGCCTATCTTTACAAAGCTTTTTAATCAACTTTCAAAAACTCTAAAAGAGGTGAATTTTGCGACGGAGGCAAATCTGGAACTGTCGGCTTTGTTGCCCAAGGCAATTGGTGTTAAAAAAAATTCTATAATAGATGTAAGAACTTTGGAGGATTTGTTTAGTGAATCTAAATTAAATTCTATCAAAATTATAACCAAAAATGGTGAGTTTTCAAATTTTTCCAGAGGTGAAATTACGGCACTCCTGAAAGAGATTGAATTAACCGTCGATAACCGAATTTTAAATGATGAGAGCCGAAAATTTATAAACAGTACCGATATTTTAGATTTTCCAGGGGCGAGACCACGAATGAATCTTGATGTTGTCAAGCTTCAATCCATCAACTCTATAACGGCGATGGAGAGCCAAAGACTCGATGATAATATTTTGTATATGTGTTTGGTTCGTGGAAAAGTGAGCTTTCTATTTAACCACTATTCAGATATGAATGATATAACGACCTTGATTTTTGCTCAAAAAAATAGCAATCAAAATACCCATTCATTGCCTAGAATGATAGATAACTGGGTCATTAACACGCACGGGAATTCGCCTAAAATTAGGGAAAATAAAAATACTAACCTTTTCATCTCTTTTAATTTTTTTAATATCGAGCTAAATGGTCAACCTAGCGATAGGCTCAATGATTCGAGTTGTTATGATATATTGTGGGAATCGAGATTTAAATATAATATAGAGGATTTTCTGGCTGGGCAGTTGAGGGCTGAGGATAATTGGATAGCAAACTGGACAAATCATAAACCTTTTCAAAACTATTTTTTCATCAGAGACCCCAAAAAAGAGTTTAATCGTGCGACAAATATCAAAAATAATCTTGAAATTTACAATGAGGGTTATCAGCAAAAACATATTGATATGAAAAGCTCCTTTGTGGGTCATAAACTTGTGCGGAAATATCTCAAAAATCCTAGTGAGGTTTGGGATGAGAGTGCGACCCCAAACAAAACAGGGACGGAATATTTGATAAATCGAATTCAACCCGTGACGACAAAAGAGAGAAAAATTGAGCAATTAAATGATAAGTTACAAAGTTGTATAGATAATAGTTTAAGCATTATAAATCACTATTTTATCGGTGGGGATTACAATAAAGCTCTTAAAGAGGCGATGATAAAAGCAAAAAAATCGTTGCTTGATATATCTATGGCTTTAAAGCAAAAAAATAGTTTTGGGAATTATATAGATTCGATGATGTTGTCGGAGGATTTGGCATGGAAAAGTTATTATAATTTTGAAAATCCAATTTACAGCTATGATGAAAATTTTGCCATTAAAAAAAAGGTGGGAAATGAGCCGATTATCGATGTGAATTTGGATGATATTTTTGATTCAATCGGTATTGATATGGGATTTGAGGAGGAGCAGGAGCAGTCGATGAGTGTTTCTAAAAAATCCCGAGCTGATAAATTTGCGGAGGAGATGATTAGTAATTGGGAATCTGAAATTAGAGAAAATCTAAAAAGCGACCTACTATTTAATGACCTTTCCATCTCAAAAGAGACCTATAATTTTGTCTTCCAAGAGATTTTATATGCTTTTGAGCGATTGCATTTCAAAGAATTTCTAGCAAAATCGATAGACGATGAGGTGGAAAAATATGTGGAGGACAATGATTATATCTATCTGATTGCCAAACTAACAACCCATTATATAAACGATTTCATAAACTCATTTGGTTGGAATCATACCGATATTCAAAATCGACCAAAGTTAAAAACACGAACTATTTTTGAAACTATGGGCAGAGATAACTACATCGGAACTCCCATAAAATCCCTCTCATTAGAGGATATAAATTTGGATGATAAATTTGCAGGAATGAGTTTTGTAGAGGATTGGCTACGAGGTATGTTTGATGCAATCAAGATAAATGTGAATTACAAATACAGCGGTGAGGGGATTAAAAACCCTGAAGCAAACGCATTATTAGGCAAAATAATAAAATCACTTGAAAGTGTTAAGGAGTAGATTATGGCAAATACAAACCCATTTAGAAGAAGAGTTGGCGGTGAGCAAAACAATGAAAACAAGGTAGAGGAGCAACAGCCAAAAGTAGAGGAATCTCCAAAGATTGAAGAGCCTCCAAAAAGAGCAGAGCCACCGAAGATTGAAGAGCCTCCACGGGAGACAATTCCCACTCCACCACCAGTGCAACCAGCTCAACCGAGAGAAAATAATAGTGAGGATGAGGAGAAGACAAATAGTGGAATGATTGTTAAAATTGCGATAGGTATTTTGCTTTTGTTGATTGCAGGTATTGTGGTGTTGCTTCTTTCAAAAGATTCAGTCCCCCAAACGGAGAAATTACCAGTGGAAAAACCTGTGAAATTGGTAGAGCCAGTCGAGCAAGAACCTAAGCCAGTGATAAAAAAAGCTGAACCTGTGGAGGAAAAAATAGTTGATGTTTTGCCACCAGTTGCAGATAAGCTGATTGAGAAAAGGTCAGTTGGTCAACTGAATGTGAATTTGGATAATTTTAGCTTTATCTCTAAATATGGTGTTGATTTTGATAGCTTGATAGAGTGCGATGGCTCAAAAAGAGTAAGTGGATTTAGTGGATTGGCTCAAGTAAAAATCCAAAATGGTGAGTTTGCAATAGGTGAGAATGGGTGGCAAAAAACAGATTCAACCATCAAAAATGGAGATACAATCAAAATCCGACATTTTTCAAGCCCAAATCCAAATACAATTACAAAAACAATCTTAATTATTGGAGGAAATGAGATATATTTCCAATCAACTAGCAAAAAATAATTAATTCATTCGTAGTCAGGGGGACTACGAATTATTTTAAACAACCTCAAGTAGTGAAACTAAAAAAATTTAACTATAAACTTTTACAGTTTTAATATACTGTTTTAAATATTGTTTAAAGAACTTTATAAATAAAAAATCTAATTTGCAGAAAAAAAATCTTAAACGATTAATAATATATTTACGAACTGCTAGAAATTCATTTGTATCATCAAAAAAGTATTTTATTTTTTCTTTTGTAGAGTTTTTAAAATGATTTAATTCATCTTTATTTTTATGTTTTTTTGCTAATTTAA
>JAOZPA010000053.1:13356-15175 GCA_029932985.1 Campylobacterales bacterium | reverse complement strand
ACGGCTGTGGTATCGACATCTAAAGTTTCAAAACCTCCACCTGTTGTATTATCGGTGAGTGTAACTGTGTATATCTCATTTGGATTTTCTACATCTGTATCTTCACTATTATCTACTGTAAAATCTATAAAAGTTTGACCTATTGGAATAGTAACCCAAATAGTATTAGGTGCAATATCTGTATCTTGTGTAGTTTTGTGAGCTATCTGTACCTCAATCTGCATATCTGTAACAACTGGATCATCTACACTTACTTTGTAGTTTGCACTCTCACCCTCTATCACATTGGAATCACCCGTGAGTGTAACTTTGATATCTTCACTATCAATCTCTGTATCAGGAGTGGTATTATCTAAAATCTCTGTAAGTACAGGTGTGGTATTAACATTTACAGCTTCAAAACCCCCACCCGTTGTAACTAAAGAGAGAGTTACATTATAAATCTCTCCGCTATCTGCAAAAATATCATCAAAATTTTCAATGGTAAAATTTGCACTACTTTCACCTTGAGCGATAGTTATAGTTTGAGTTATAGGTGTGAGGTCTGAATCATCGGTGGTAGAGTGAGAAATAATAACATTTACTTCCATATCTGTAATTGCAGTTTGGTTAATGCTAACTATATAATTTGCACTACTTCCCTCTCGAACTGTCTCATCTCCGCTTAAAGTTAAATCTATGCTATCCGTTTCATCTGGAATTGGCTCATCTTGGATAATACCCAAACCTGTGTTATCAGATATGGTGGCATTTGTGGAATTGCTCAAAATCACATCAAAAGTTTCACTACCCTCATAGATGAAATCATCATTAATCGTAATCGTAATCTCTTGCGTGGTAACTCCAGCTTCAAAAGTCAAAGTCCCATTTTTTCCATCATAATCTGCACCCTGAATGGTCGTTCCCGCTTGTGTCACATAATCAACTGTAACAGGCAAATCACTAGGATTACTAAGAGTTACGGTAAAAGTCGCCGTGCCATCATCTTCATTAACTGTAATATCATTGATACTTAAACTTGGAATATCATTATCTGGAGTTGAGTCGGGGTCGTCACCATCTGGAGCTGTGCCATCATCCACAATAGTCCCCGTGCCGATTTTTGTATCTGAACTAAATTGGGTATTACCTTGGAGTGAAAAAGTTTCATCGCCCTCATAAATATCATTGTCAATTGTTGGGACAGAAACATATAGAGTAGTAAGACCTGGTGCAACTGTATAACTTCCATTATCATTTGCTGGAATCTCTGTGCCATCTGCTGTCTTGACAATAATTGTAGAATTAAAATCATCACTCTCTGCTGTATTAGTTGCAAGAATGGTTGCAGAAAGATTAATTGTATAGTTTGAGGTGTGTACTTTATTAAATGAAATGGTAAAGTTTGCATTTGAACCCTCTTCCACTTCCACGGAATTTATACTCATCACTGGTGGAGTTGGTGCTGGTGGAGGTGTTGATACAGACGGTGGCGAAGTGTAAGAGTTATCATCATCTCTTATAGTTGCAACTCCTTGTACCGATTCTCCTTCCACAATTGAATCTACAATAGTAGCATTTAAATTAAAAATCTCATTTGGTTCAGATTTTGAATCTTCAACGGTTGGAACTTTAACCAATATTTGAGTTTGTCCTGCGGTGATTGTACCTGAAGTGGCAGTCGTCCAATTTTCTCCACCATCAGTTGAAATCTCAAAAGTTGTAGTGTAATCAGTTGCACTTTTGGCTGTACCATCTGTTGTGAAAAGGTTGAGATTTACATCTTTAGATGAAACTTTATCTATACTCACCACAAAAATTGCATCATCACCCTCATAAA
>JAOZPA010000053.1:0-13256 GCA_029932985.1 Campylobacterales bacterium | reverse complement strand
TAATTTGCGGTGGAGTTACCTCAACATCCACAGGAGGAGTTGTAATTTGCGGTGGAGTTACCTCAATTATAGGAGGCTCATCACCTTTTGGTTCATCATCCACAGGTGGCTCATCCTCTTTAGGCTCATCTTCAACTGGAGGAGGTGTAGAGAATTTGGGTGGAGTTTGATTTTTTTCTGGCGGTGGAGGAAGCTCATCTTTTGGTTTATCATTTTGTGGTTCATCCTCACTAGGGGTCTCCTCCTCTTTTTTTGGAGGGGGTGTCTCATCTTGCGGAGTATAATACTCATCTTTAATCCCCTCACCGCTCTCATATTTTTTGCCTTCATCAGTTTTTTTCAAAACCAAATCGCCCACTTCTATCTCATTTTCACCCAGTACCGTTTTGTCAAAAAGCATATATAAGGTATCAGCGAGAGTCATCACTTCGCCATTTTCCAAATCTATCTCAATAAAAACTTTCTGCTCATTAAATAAAATATCACCTATCTTGCCATCAGCTATTGGGGATACAATCTTGCCATCTACTGTCAAATATACCGCATCGCCCTCATAGATTAAATCACCCTCTTTTAAAAGCCGTTGAGTTCCATCAGGAGCTTCCGCTATATATTCCCCATTTAAATTACTAACTTTACCTATAACAAATCTTTTCATAATCTTCCCCTTATCTTTCTGTTAAAGCATTTCTTTTTGCTTTTAATATCGGCTTTAAAATATAATCCATAATCGTTTTTTTCCCCGTGAAAATATCAACACTTACGGTCATCCCTGGAATTATTGCCAACTGTTTTTTTTCATTACCCAAAAAATTTTTATCTGTTTCAATTCTCACCAAATAAAAACTATTATCTTTCTCATCTTTTATCGTATCTGCACTAATATTTGTAACTTTTCCATCCAATCCCCCATAAATTGAAAAATCATAAGCGGTAAATTTTACCACTGCTTTTTGATTAGGATACAAAAATGCAATATCGGAGGGTTTGATTTTGGCTTCAATTACCAGTTTCTCCTCCATCGGCACAATCTCAATCAAATTCATCCCCGGTTTTACCACTCCACCAATTGTATTTACAAAAATTTGTTTAATCTTGCCTTTAACTGGTGAAACTACCAAAGTTCGCTTAACTTGGTCAGCTACTGCACTTTTTTTACTTTTTATCCGCTCAATCTCTGCCCGTATCTCATTATATTCTCGCTTGGCTTTATTTTTAAATGCCAACTTCACATCTTGAATCTTTCTATTAAACTCTTTAATCCCCGATTTTACTCTAGGAATTGAAAGCTTAATATTCTCAATCTCACTTCGCACTCCATTTTGCTCTCTCTTTAACTTGAAAAAATCTTTTTTCGACTCTATCCCTCTATCAACTAAAGGCTTTGTAATCTTCACCTCTTTATTTATAAGAGTTAGTGATTTTTTAAGATTTTTTATCTTTCCTTGTAGCTCTTTTAGCTCCATTTTTTTTTGAAAAATTTGCTCATTAATTATACTTAACTGATTTTTCAAATGCTTTTTATGAGAAGTATATAAACTTTTTTCATTTGCCACAATTAGTGGAATTTGACTAATCAGCAGGTCAGAAGCTTTAAAAAATTTGTCATTTGCCTCTGCAAAAAGTCTTACTCGTCTCGCCTCTAGCTCATTTAATTTAATCTGATTTTCAGCAAAAGAACTCTCAAACCCCTTATTGTCAATCTTTAAAAGCAACTCTCGTTGCTCCACAACTGCTCCAATTTTTACCAAAATTTCAGATACAATTCCCCCCTCAAGATTTTGTACCATCTGATTTTTTGAAAAAGGGATAATTCGACCATCTCCCCGTGTAATTTCATCAATTTCAGCATAGGTTGCCCAAACAATCAGCCAAATCACCGATAAAAAAACCACATTTAAAATCCATTTTGTCTTTCTCTCATTTTGACTAAGCACCGCTTCACTAAGACTTGAAACATATTCTAAATCATTTTCATTAATTTTTTTTCTCATCTATCATCCTTATGATTTAGAAAAATGTTTAAACATATCATTTTTTTGCCCATCAAACACCAATTTGCTATTATCTATGATAATTACTCTATCCACTAAATCCAACATCGTATTCTTATGAGTCGTCAAAATCAAAGTCTTATTTTTCAGATTCACTTTTAAATTTTTTTTGACTATATTTTCAGATGACATATCCATAGAATCGGTTGGCTCGTCCATAATCGCTAGTGGTAAATCAAGCAAAAATGCCCGACTAATCGCCGTTGCTCGTTTTTGTCCACCACTCAAGGTATCTCCTCGCTCACCCACATAAAGGTCAAATCCCTTAGGTTGATTATTTACAAAAGATTCCAAACCCGAAAGTCTAGCCGCATCGATAATCATTTCATCACTCGAATATGGAGCTTTTTGGACAATGTTTTCTCTTAGAGTCCCTGCAAACAAAACAATATTTTGAGGCACAAAGGAGCAATTTTTTCTGATAAATTGGGGGTCAAGCTGTTTTATATCTATTCCATCTATCAAAATCGTACCCGTAGTTGGCTCATAAAATCCCATAATGAGGTTGAAAATTGAAGTTTTTCCACTTCCCATTTTGCCCAAAATTCCAACCTTATCACCTGCATTTATCTTAAAACTCACATTTTCCAAAGCGGGTTTATCTGCATCTGGATAACTAAATGTGACATTTCTAAACTCAATATTCCCTTTTAACAAATCTCGTTGAATAAATTTTTTGCCTTTAGGTCTCTCAATCTCTTTATTCATAATTTCATCTATCGCATTGTAAGCGGTTTTAGTTTGCTCATAGCTTGAAATCAAAGCAGCCACTTGACCTATTGGAGAGATGGTTCGTGAACTTATGATTATAATTGCGATAAGCCCCCCCATCGTAAGTTCCAAATCAGCGATGAGATAAACTCCATAAATCACCGTAAGAACCGTGCTAATCTGTATGAAAAAAGAGGTTATAGTGGTGATTGAAGTAGATAAGAGCTTTGATTTTATACTCTTTTTTGCAATATCTCCACTTGCTTCCTCCCATTTATATTGGGAATATCCTGTCGCTCCAAGTGATTTTAAAGATTCTAAAGTGTTTAACGACTCTATTAAAATAGAATTTTTAAAAGCACTTGCTTGATAGGTTGCCTCAATGCTTCTATGCAATGCACCCTTGACACTCAAAGTATATATTAAGATTATCAAAATCAAAACTATTGGTATCAGCACAATTTTACCACCGATGTAGTAGATAACCACCAAAAATATAATTGCAAATGGCAAATCAATAATTAAAGAGATGGTAGAGGAGGTCAAAAAACTTCTGATGGAGTCAAAATCTCTAATATTTGAGGCAAATGCACCCACCGATTTAGGGGCATCGCTCATCTTGAAATTCATAATCTGCTCAAAAATTTTCGACGACATTATCACATCACTTTTTTTAGCTGCAATCTCCAAAAAATAGGTTCTCATAAATTTTAAAATAGTATCGAAAAGATAAACCACCAAAACCCCAATCGACAAAACCCACAGAGTTTCAATGGCAGAGTTTGGCACAACTCTATCATAAACATTCATCGTAAAAAGTGGACTTGCCAACACGAAAAGATTAATAATCAGTGATGCTTTTAAAACATCGATGTAGATAGATTTTGAAAGCCACAAAGTATCCCAAAACCAATGTTTGTCATCTTTGGTAATTAACTGTTTATCTTTTTTTGCAAAATCGTGCTTTTTACTAATATAGAAACAAAATCCCAAATACTCATTTTCCAATCTCTCTTTAGAAATCCAACTCTCACCATCTTTCATATCAGGTGTTAAGATTTTTACCTCATGTTCAGAAAACTCTTCTAAAATACAAGCTTGACCGTTTTTTAAAACTAAAATAATGGGAAGAACTAAATCTGGAATATCCTTCAACTCTTTTTTGACCAATTTAGACACAAGCCCCGCTCTCCCAGCAGCTCGTGAAAAAATCGATTTAAAATTTCCTAAACTAAACCCCTGTATAGATTCCTTTCCACTTTGAACAGGAAGACCATCTATCAAAGATTCCAATGAATAGGGTGTGTGGTAGAGAATTGTGTATAAAGATAAACAAGATAATAGGGCATCGTTCTTCATATTACAACTTTTTACTAACTACAAACTCAATAACATTTTTTTTGATAGCTTTATCATAATTTCCCATTCCAAAATCGATGATACTATCTGTATGGAGTCCTTTTTTGATAAAAATATTTTTGATAAATTTCGCTCTTTCTTGGCTCATCTTTATATTTTTTAGCTCATCTGCAAACTCTTTACAGTGAACAATTACATCCACTTTTACATCCTCTCGCATCATAAAAGTTTGAATTTTTTGCTCCACTTTTGCAACTACCTCACTTGATAGGGTACTCTTGCCCTTCTGAAAAACTATTGAGCCATCTACAATTTTCTCAAATTTATCACTTGAGTAATTATAGGAATCCTTAATCTTCACACTCATATAGTTTGGATAAGTTGTCGCATATTTTTTCTCTATTTCATGACTTCCAAACACAACCAAATTTTTACCTCTGATTTGATTCATAAGCAAAATCTTTTTAATCGTGTAAGCTCTTTTAGTCGATAGCATATAATCTTTTTTCTCATCCTTGAAATCATCACTATGAATAGTTATCTCAACGGTGGTATTTCGGTTAAAAGATTTTAACTGAGTAATAAACTCTCTCATTATCGTAGCTGATTCTTGAGTTAGCAAAGTCGATTTATCTTTGAAATTAATATAATCAAAAACCAAAATCTTACCCTTTTTTAGCTTATTTAGATTCAACTCTTTCTTAGTTTTTACAACTCCACGAGCTATTTGACTACCAGTATTTAGTGGAATATCTATGTAAGTTTCGATAAATTTTTCATCACAGCCGATTTTTCCAACCTTGACACTATCCAAACTATTAGGACAACCATCAGCCTTATCATTTACCACATCTTTATCAATATCATAATTTAGTGGAAGTGACTCATCTTTATAGTTTTTAAACTCCGTTTTTTTATATTTCGTCTCATAATCTATATTATTTGGAACTTCAAAATTTAACTTCTCATAAAGTACACCCATCGCCCCTAAAAGCTTATATTTAAAAAGCAAATACTTAAACTCCGCTTGTAGCAACTTCACTTTCGCTTGATAAAACTCATTTTTGGCATTAAGCAAATCAATTGTAGTTCGTTTTCCTAGCTGAAACTCCTCCGTGTAGGAATCCAAAACACTCTCCATCAAATCTCGATTTTTCGATAAATATTTCAGATGCGAAGTCAAAAGCCGATAACCATTCCAGTTTAACTCCAACCCATTCACCGCTTCTCGACGAATAGCATCACTTTTTTGATTTTCATAATGCACAAGTTTCATCTGTTTCGCTCGGTCGTGGCTATCATAACCCCCATTATACAGATTGTAACTAAGTGTAACCATTGCTCGATAACGGTCCTCATTATCCTCATAATCTCCACTATTATAATCCCACTCTCTCATCAGTTCAAAATCAACTTTTGGGTGAAATTTCTTTTTACTACCCTCATAGGTAAATTGTTGGACTTTAACTTTAAATTCAGCTGACTTCAAAGTTGGGTGATTTGCATACATCTCATTTAATCCAGCCTCCAAATTATCAGGCAAAGAGTATCTAAATGATGGAATTTTTAACTCATCACCTGTTACAAATCTGCCCAACATTAACTGAAAATTATAGATTGAGTTTCGATACTCATTTTGAGCCAAAATATATCCCGATTTGGCAACGGAAAGTCGAGAGGCTGCTCTATCTAAATCAGATTTTTTTCCACTTCCTGCTTCCTGCTTGATTTTTAAGTTAAGAAAAGTTTTTTTATGTATCTCCACATTTTCTTTTGCTAAATCAAGTAGCTTAAGGTTTTCTAAAATCTTTAGATAACTTTCAACTGTTTTTAGAGTAACTTTATCTACACTTTCCAAATAACTATAATATGCTTCATCTAGTTTCGCTTTTTGAGCTTTCCGCTCGTTTACCGTACCAAAACCATTATATAGATTTTGCTTCAAAACAATCCTCTGTTTTTTAATATCTCCATCATCCCAGTCAAAATTAGTAGCAGAATTTTTAACCCTCTCCTTACCAATACTAGCCTCATAATCCACCGTTGGTTTATACCCAGAATCACTCCCCTTGTAATCCTCATTAGCTGCATTGAAATAGCTATATTTCTGCAAAATCTGCGGATTTGTGTGAGTTACCTCATTGACCGCTTCCCCCAAACTAAGTGCATACATTGAAGTAGCACACAGCATAAGTGAAATCGAAATCTGTTTTTTCATTTTATCCCCTTATAGTTTTTTTAATTCATATATTAAAAATGCCATCTGTTATTTACAATTAATTTTTAATATAACTAGCCCCTTAGATGGAACAAGTGTAACATTATTTACTTTTAGTGGTGGTTTTTATTATAGATTAGAGTTGTTTTTTAAGTCTAATATAAAATTTATTTGAAAGTTTTGTAGAAAAAAATAAAATGTAATTAATTTTATATAACTGGAATTTGATTTACTATTTTATTTCATTTATCAAAAACATTCTACGGAAAAATTGTAACATATAAAAGTGTTCTAAAAGTGAATTTATTTTAGAACACTTTTAACCGTAGATTTAATTAAGGCAATCTGTTACAAAATAGATTTATTCCATCTTAAATTGCCTTAAGGCTATACCAAAATAAAATAAATCAAAAACTTCATTATTCGTGGTTGTAGAGATTTAAGCTTTTTGTAATTCTCGGTATTCTTCGTAGCTTCCTTTGAAGTCCATAATTGACCCATCTTCTTTGATTTCAATAATTCGATTTGCATAGGCATCTAGCAGTTCTCTATCGTGAGAGACACAGATTACACTTCCTTCAAAATTGTATAAAGCTTCACCTAAAGCGATAATTGCTTCTAAATCTAGGTGATTTGATGGCTCATCTAGTAGCAAAAAGTTAGGCATTTGGAGCATAAGTTTACTCATCATCATTCTATGTTTTTCGCCACCACTCACTTTTCCAACCGATTTTTCCTGCTCTTCGCCATTGAAAAGCATTCGCCCCAAACAGTTTCGCACCTCTTTGATGTCCGCATCTTTATCAAAAGAACGAAGCCACTCATAAAGAGTCAAATCGCCTTGGATAAGTTCTGTTGTATTTTGTGGAAAATATCCATATTCCACAGTTGCTCCCCATTTTACCACACCGCTATCTGCTTTTAAATTATTTACCAAAATTTCACATAGAGTAGTTTTACCGATACCATTTGCCCCAATTAGTGCAATTTTTTCACCCTTTTCAACCAAAAATTTCACATTATTTAGCACATTTTCATCATAGCTTTTTGAAATTCCCTCTACACTCAAAACCTCTTTGCCCACAGTTCGCTTTTGTTTAAAAACAATGCTAGGGTCTCGTCGGCTTGAGGGCTTAAAATCCTCAATATTTAATTTATCCAACTTTTTCTGTCGTGAAGTCGCTTGTTTTGCCTTAGAAGCATTTGCAGAAAATCGAGCGATAAACTTCTCTAAATCCTCTTTCTCTTTAAGTTTTTTGCCCCTAGTCATCTCAGTCTGTTTTTCAATCAGATTTGCAGCGATATACCAATCATCATAATTTCCGCTAAACTCACGGATTTTTTTATAATCCACATCCAAAATATTGGTGCAAACAGCATTTAAAAAGTGTCTATCGTGAGAAATCACAACCATCGTACCCTCGTGCCGTTTCAACTGCCCCTCAAGCCAACTAATCGTGTTTATGTCGAGATTATTCGTAGGCTCATCTAAAAATAAAACTTCGGGTTTGGGGAAAAGAACCTGAGCCAACAAAATTTTAAATTTATCGCCACCCGTAATCGTACTCATAAGTTGAGTGTGCTTTGTTGCAGGAAATCCCAAATCCTCAAGCAATTTCTTAATCCGCACATCATAATCATACATTGGGTCCTCCTCAACACTAATAATCTCAAGAACCCCCAATCTATCATTTATCTCATCCGTGAACTCTTCGCTCAAATACAACTTTTCCTTCTCCTGCACCGCATCAAATAATCGCTTATTTCCCCAAAGTACCGCATCGGTAAGAGTAAAATCCTCGAAAGCATATTGATTTTGCCCAAGAGTTCCAATCTTTAACCCTTTTTTGACCACAACTTCACCATCCGTAGAGTCCTCTTCAGACGATAAAATCTTCAAAAATGTAGTTTTTCCCGCCCCATTTGCTCCAATTAATCCATATCTTTTACCTGCATCTAATTTCATATTTATTTCACTAAATAAAACTCTACTTCCGTAAGACTTTTTCAAATTTATAATTTGTACCAAATTTTTTCCTCAATTTATTTATCAAATGGCATTTTAGCACAATTTTTAAATTACTTCAAATCAAATTCCTATTTTTTTGAAAATAATGACCAAAATCCACTCACCGAGATTTTATTTTAGGATTTTTAGTTGTGGTTTTCTATTTTTTTTAAAATTTTATCTTTTAAATTTATAAATTTAGCAAAGTTTTCTAATAAAACATCTACTAAGATTGGGTCAAATCTTTTTTTGGATTGGCTTTTAATTAAAAAATAAACTTCTCGATTTGTGTAAATTTTTTGATATTTATTTCTGTGTTCTCGTGGTGAAGTTAGGGCATTGAAATATACGGTTATGGAAACGACTCTTGCATAAAAAGATATATCATCGCCTTTTAAACCTTTTGGGTAACCTAAGCCATCCCATCTTTCGCAGTATTGTTCTATGATAGGTTTTGCAACCTCTAGCAATTTTGTGTTTTTAAAATCTGAAACAAATTCAATACCATACTTGATATGTTTTTCCATAATTTCTCGCTCTTTTTCGCTGTATTGACCTCTTTTAATTTTGAGTTCATTTGGCAAAGAGATAAATCCTATATTATGAAAAGAGGCAGCATAGTAGATATTTTGTAGAAGATATTGAGGAATATCGGAGGATAAGCGGGAGAGTTCTTTGGTGTAGGTGGCAATTTTGAGGGATTTAAAATTATCGACAAAAAGCATCTGTTTCTCATTTTGCCTTACGACTTTCATTAAAATTTCTCTTTGGGCTTTCTCTATCTCTAACTCACAAACTCTCCCCTGAAATGTTTTAATCATCTTATTTTTTAAATTTTCTATCATTTTAAGCTGATTGGAAACTTTTAATTTAAGCTCAAGTATATCGTAGGGTTTTTCTAAAAAAATATTTGCCCCAAGCTCCAAAGATTTTAATTTTTCTTCATTATTTGAAACAAGTACAATTGTAGGGATTGAGGCAAAATCCCGACCTCGCTGGATAACCTTTAAAATCTCAAATCCATCTTTTTGAGGCAAATTAATAGAGAGAATAATCATATCAAAACTGTTTTGAAACAATAAAGTTAGTGCTTCATCACCATTTTTTGCCTCCCAAACATCAAACAAACTATTCATCTTTAAGATTTCAATAATCATCTCTCGACTAAAATAATCATCTTCAGCAATTAATATATTTATTTTTTTATTTATCATACAAATAGACCCCACATATTGTAATTATATCTAAAAAATTATATGATTCACACCATTTATTAAAAAATAGTTATAATTTTTATTTCAAAGCCTCCCAAAATTAACTTTAACTAATTTATGAAAACAATAGATGGAAATTTAATTCTATTTTTATTTAATTCTCTTTTTCTGCATCAAATAAACTACTCCTACAATCATTATTCCTATCATATAGGAGATATAATGGGATGGCAAATTTATCCAGCCCATCACCATTTTTGGTAAAAACATAAATGGTACAACTGCTAAGAAAAGCAATTTTTCCAATAAATTTGTTTTGATTATAAAATAGCCTTGAGTTGCCGATGCAAAAGCAAACATCCCAATTATTGCCGTTACAAATATTACAGTTATATCTATGGGATTTGTAATCCATATCCAACCAGCAGGGTCGCTAGGGTCGGTGGCATCTACTCCACCAATTAATAAAAGCTCATTGTTGAAAAAAAACATAAATGGCAAAATCGCAGTTCGCATATCATATATAAATCCCTGCACACCTGTCTTTATGGGGTCACTTTTGGCAATTCCAGCCCCTGCATAGGCGGCGATTCCCACGGGGGGGGTATCATCTGCCAAAATTCCAAAATAAAATACAAATAGATGAGCAGCGATTGCGGGGATTAAAAACCCATTATCAAAAGCCAAAGTCAAAATTACAGGAGCAGTTAGAGATGCCATTACGATATAGTTAGCGGTGGTTGGAAGTCCCATACCCAAAATCAGTGACACAAAACCTGTCAAAAGCAAAATCAAAATTATACTTCCGCCCGATAACTCCTCGATGACATCTATCAAAACTTGACCAAGCCCTGTGAGTGTGATTGACCCCACTACGATTCCAGCAACGGCGGTTGCCAAAGCGATAGGCACCATATTTTTTGCCCCATTTACCATTCCGTGGAAAATATCGCCAAATCCACTAAACCAGATAAAATTATTCATCTTCTGTTTTTTTGCCAGTGCCAAAATTGGTTTTTGAATCACCATAATTGCCATCATAAATAAAATTGCAGAAAATGCAGCACTTTGGGCAGATTGCCTCAAGACAATTAAGACATACATAAGGTACATAACGGGAATGAGAAAATGCAAACCGCTCAAAAAGGTTTTGAGTTTAGGGGGGAGTTTGGATGGGTCTTCGCCCTTGAATCCCATCTTTGCACTCTCTAAATGCACGATATAGAAAAGAGCAAAATAGCTCACGATTGCTGGAATCGCTGCGGTGATAATCACATCGGTGTATGCCATACCCAAAAATTCTGCGATGATAAAAGCCGCCGCTCCCATAATGGGGGGCATAAGCTGACCATTTGTACTGGCTGCTACCTCGACCGCTGCTGCCTTATATCCTGGAAAACCAACTTTTTTCATAAGAGGAATGGTGAAAGTCCCCGTGGTCACCACATTTGCGGTGGAGCTACCCGAAATGATGCCCGTAAGTCCACTAGCTGCTACGGATGCTTTGGCAGGACCGCCTTTGTATTTACCCAACATTGCATAAGCTAAGTTTATAAAATATTCTCCAGCCCCCGCCCGTTCGAGCAGTGAGCCAAAAAGCACAAATAAAAATACAAATCCAGCACTTACACCTAATGGGACTCCAAAAATTCCCTCGGTCGTCAAAAACATGTGACCTGCAAGTTTGTTTATACTTGCCCCTTTGTGAGCGATTAAATCTGGCATATATTGACCAAAATAGTCATAAAAGAAAAATAGTACAGCGATGATGAGAAGTGCAGGACCTAAAACACGGCGACTTGCCTCAAGCAATAAAAATGTGGCTAAGATTGCTACTATAATATCTCGTTGCAGATATGCCCCTGGTCGCTCAGATAATCCACTGTAATCAAGAAAAATATAGAGTACACCTAATGCCCCGATGACTGCCAGAAGATAATCGAACCATTGGATATTTTCTCGAAAGATTTTTTTTCTTATAATAGGATAGGTGAGATATGCCAAAAACATAGCGAAAGCAAGATGGGCTGAACGGACCAATGTGGAATTTATAGGAAAATATGCCACATAAAGTTGAAAGACTGACCAAAAAAAGGCGGTTAGTGAAACCAACCAATATTTCCAATCGCTGGGTATAAAATCCCTCTGCCCCTCAAGCTCTGTGAGAATTTTTTCCTCTTTTTCATGGTCAATATGAGCGGTATTTTCTTTATCTAAAAAATAATCTTTTGACTGCATCTTTTTCTCCTATCGTTTATTTTAAAAAAATGCTACATTAAACACTTTTGTAAAATAAAAGTTTGGATAAGGCACGACAAAAATCGCACCTTATGGCTTTTTATATGGTAGCCTTGACCAACATAATTACTTCAATAAACCTAACTTTTTGAAATACACAATCGCTGCTGGATGTTGAGGAGCACCTAAACCCTCTAGCAAACTCTCTTTTGTGATAGTTTTATATGCTGGATGAAGCTTTTTGAATGCATCAAAATTTTCCAAAATAGACCTTAAAATTGCAGTAACTGCTGTGTCACTCATATTTGCACTCGTAACCAAAGTAGCTTTTACACCAAAACTTTTAGTATCGTGGTCAACACCTTTATACATACCTTTTGGAATAGTCCCCGTACCATAATATGGGTGGTCTTTCAAAATCTGCTTTAAAGGTGGAAAATTCTCTTCACTAATATTTACCAAATCGATATTAACTGAATTTGCCGCATCTTTTACATTTGCAGTAGGATGCCCAACTACATAAAAATAACCATCAATTTTGTTATCTTTAAGAGCCGTTGGCATTTCAGCTGCTTTTAATTCCATCGCAATTTTCAAATTTTTCACATCAAGCTTAGGAGATGAGTTAAAAAGAACATCAGTTGTATTTCGCTGACCACTTCCTGGATTTCCAATATTGATTCTCTTATTTGTCATATCCATTAATGATTTGATTTTAGAATCTTTTCGTACCACAAAAGTCAAAAGCTCAGGGTAGATTGTCATCAAAGTTCTCAAATCTTTATAAGCCTTGCCCTCAAATTTGCCAGTTCCATTATATGCTTGAAAAACCACATCACTTTGTGCAATTCCAAAATCAAGCTCACCCGCTTTAATAGTATTTACATTATAAACAGAACCTCCAGTTGACTCAACAGAACATCGGATATTTGTCTCTTTTTTTATCTTATTTGCCATTCGACAGATCGCTCCACCTGTTGGATAATAAACTCCCGTAACTCCGCCTGTCCCTACTGTTACAAATTTTGCACTAAATGCTGGGATTGCTAATGCCCCTAAAACTGCTATGGTTGCTAGTTTTTTCATATACTTCCTTAAAAATTGATTTAAATCAATAATAGCAAAAGATTATTTAAAAAAATTTTGCTAGAAGTAAAAGTAGCTTTTTTTGATAGAAAGTGCGTAGTATATACACACTTTCTTGCTTTTGTGACTTTCAAACTAAGAATATGTCATCTTATGGAATATTTAAGATTAGGTTAAGAGATTAAGCTAACTATTTAGAATTAAATAATTTGTCAATATTTTTCTTCAATTTGAAAAAAAATTAAATTTTTTTCTAAAAACCCTTGACAAATAGATAAAAACAAGATATAATTCGCTCACTTTTTTAAGGGTGCTGGTGTAGCTCAGTTGGTAGAGCACCTGATTTGTAATCAGGCGGTCGGTGGTTC
>JAOZPA010000173.1 GCA_029932985.1 Campylobacterales bacterium | reverse complement strand
CTAATTTAAATAAATAAAAAAGTTCATTTCGTATTTGAATAAAATCTTGTAAAACTTTAGCTCTTCTTTGGGCTAAAGCATTTTCATTTAAATCACTATGTTTAATTGTATAGGTCATTCTATCACTATCGGGAATATTTTTATAAACAATTATTTCACCTTTAGTATTAAATCTAAATAGATGTTCATAATTGTCAATTTCGGGGTGGATAAATTTAGGTTTTTCTATTCTATTAAAAAGTTTGGTGGTATATTGCATTTTTGTAAAAATTCTGATTTTATTTCTAACATCTACCCCTTCAATTTCAAATTTATTTGATTTTTTAGTATTGCATATATCGCAAATAGGCAATAGATTACTCCAACTATAAACCAAAGCATAATATATACTTTTTGGTCGATAGTGTTCAATGTTTGTAGGTGCTCTATTGATTCTTGTTTCACAATAGGCACATTTATTTTTATAAATTTTATTTAAGCCATCTTTTACAGGATAAAAAATTTCACTATTTTTTTGATATTTACATTTATATAAGCTATTTTTATCAATATATTCTTTTGCTAATATATCAGCTTCAAAAGCCTCTTGTCTTTTTTTATCAACTAAACACAACGGAGTAAAAGTTTTAATGTATTTAACCATTTTATTCACTAAATTCTTTGGCAAACTCTTCATCTAACCAAGAATCAACCTCATCATCTTGAATAATACTTATATTCTGAATTCTCTTTTTTATTTTTTTGTGTATTCTATGATATACATAATCATCACTACTTAATTTATCTTTATAATTTCTAACTGTAATTTTATTAAGATTAAAAAGTGGTGAACTCATCAAAATATCGGAAGTGTAATATGAAATATCATTTATTTGTTGACTTACTTTTGTATCTCCATCCTCTTTATAAATTTTATAAAAAACAGCATCATCACTTGCTCCAAGAACTGTTACAATACTATGAGTGGTCATAATAAATTGGATTTTTTGAAATATTTTACGAAGTTTGTACATAAACTCATATTTCCATTTTGGGTGCAGATATAAATCTACCTCATCAATTAAAACTATTGCTTGAAAATCTTCCAATTTCTTAATCTCTTTTTGATTCACCATCAATCTCGAAAGCAAATCACAAAGCCAAATTAGAGTAGTTTTATATCCCTCCGATAACATTTCAAATTCAATTAAATCACCACTATTTTCTCTAAATTCAACTTTATCTTTAGTTCTAATTATCTCTAATCTGTTTTCTAATAAATTTTTTATCTTTGTAACAAAATCATCTATAATTGTATTTTCTTTTTTTAAAAAATCTTTTGGACTTCCTAAATATGTGGTATCTGTAAAGTGGGGAGTATCAAATAATCCTGAATAACCGCTATTGTCTTTTTTATCTTCATATATTTTATTTCTATTAATTCCATAAGCAAATAAATTTTTAACTTTTTTATACTTTTTATACTCCAGTGGAAAATTTGCACATTTTGTTGAAAAATTCATTTTATTTTGTGTTTTATTATCTATATATTCCTTAGCTCGTAATGAATATTCACTAAAATTTCCTTTTAAAGCTAAAGCAATAGCTTGAAGCAAAATAGTTTTTCCATCACCATTTTCACCCACAAAATATATCTCTTTTTTATCTTTTAAATCCTCTATCTCCATCTCTTTTATAGAAAAATAATTATTTATTTTTATCGCTTCTAAATAAGTATTGGTATCTTTTTTTATTGGAGATAAAATATCTTTTTTAATACAAAAAATTTCAAATTTATATAATAAAGATAAATAATCTCTTTTTATATTATCTAAAGGTAAGGTGAGGGGACTAACTGAACTATGTATCATATTATTTCGTAAAGATTCTAGTTTTTTTATAAAATTTTGAAAATAAGATAATTCAGGAATAGTTTTTAAATATTTATTTATAATTTCTGCGAGATTATCAGTATAAATAAAAGAGCGATTATTTCTATCATATTTTATAAAATTTTTTGTATCATTAATTAATCTATAGATAGAATATTTAGAATTATCAGATTTTATTTTATTTTTATATTTTTTAATATATTTAGAAACTTCATCTATTTTGTTTAATGAATCCAAACAATAAAATCCTACAGCATCATTTAAAAACATAACTGCATTAAGTTGATTATTTATTGAATTCATTAATTTTGAAAATTCATAAAATCTAATCCACTCACTTTCCCCTTTCAAAGAATGAATGTATTTCATATTGTCTATCAAAATTAAAATATCACTATTTACATTTTCTAAATCAGTATCAACAATACTTTTAGCATTATCAATAATTTCATCAATTAGTGAACTTTCTAATAGTTGTTTTAAATTAGAACTAAAATATTCAGAGAATTTACTCAATTTATATACTAGTTCTTGATAATCTATATTTTTAAATTGAAGATTAGAAGGAACAGTATAATTATTATTAAATGAGGATAATAGAAAAGAGAAATTTATAGCCTCAAAATTCTCTTTTAAATCAATAATTTTATATTCCTTAAATAATACTATCTCTTTTGTAAAAAATATATGTTCTATCTTCTCATTATTTTTTATATATTGATTAAAAAGAGTAAAAATAGATAATATAGGCATATGCCTAAATCCATGAGTTACATCAATAATAACTTTATCATAATCTTCATCTATAATTTTATTTAATTGTTTTAAGAAATAAGAGTAATCAGTCTCCTTATCTGAAGGAATATATATACCATTATCTTTAATTTCAAAATCTATTTTTTCAGAATCTAATATATTTTGTTGAACTTCTTTGGCGCTAGATGTATAAATACATATATGCTCATAATCTTTGAAATTTTCAATAACTAAAGGAAGCATATTCGGATATTTTTGTTTTTTTAAATTACCAAATTTTTCTTTTAGTGAATTATCAAAAGAGTAAGACACTCTAGTTATTTTACCACTTGGCAAATAACCAGCTATTCCTAATAATGAAATAAATATTTTTTTCATCTACTTTACCTTATATTATCTTCCAATTATTTATTTTTTAGCAAATTTTTTATAAATAGTTCCAACTTTGATTTATCATCCAATAATCCATCAGGAATAGATAATAAAACTTCAATATATGTTTTGTCAGACAATGAAAAATCCTCTTAAATTCACAAAATAATAGCCATTATTCTATCATAAAAATCTTAAATTATGCTACTAGCCTCTTTGATTCAAAACACAATTTTCTCTATATAAATTTATTGCCTGAGGAGAAGATAGTAAGTTATTTAAAATCTAAAATAATTTAGCGGTGAGGGGTTGTTAGCCCAAAATATTTATATATTGAGAAAAATTTTATAATAATTTGTGTATAATTACAAATAGAATATTATGCAGGAGAAAAAGATGAATAGAACACAATACTATAACTATATAGAAGAAAAACTTCATACCCTTGCTCATCGAATTATTACCAATGGTAAATTAAATATGTTGCATTTAAATATACACTCTGAAAGTTTTTATTTACATCTTTTTAATCTTCTTTATGGGTATAATTTAACAAACTTAAATGAATCTCTTCAAAATGTTGAAGCAATAGATTTGATAGATACTATTAAAAAGATTGTTATTCAAGTCTCTTCTACAAGTACAAAACAGAAGATTGAATCATCTTTGGATAAAGATTTAATAAAAGAATATAGTGATTATACTTTTAAATTTATTTCTATTGCAAAAGATGCTAAAAGTTTACGAGATAAAATTTATAAAAATCCATATTCTATATCATTTAATCCAATTACCGATATTTATGATATTACTTCAATTTTAAATACAATTTTATTAGCGGATATTGATAAGCAAAAAAATATTTATCAGTTTATTAAAAAAGAGTTAGGTGATGAAGTAGATATAGTGAAATTAGATTCAAATTTAGCAACAGTTATTAATATATTGGCAAAAGAAGATTGGGATAATGCAAATAGGTATGATACTACCAATTCTTTTGAGATTGAAAGAAAAATTACACATAATGAACTTAAATCTGCAAAAAGTATTATTGATGAATATCAAATATATTATGGTAGAGTTGATAAAAAATATTCTCAACTTGATGAACTTGGAAGTAATAAAAGTAACTC
>JAOZPA010000172.1 GCA_029932985.1 Campylobacterales bacterium | reverse complement strand
TAAATACCTCAAATTTAAATAGAAAGTGTATAGCTAGAAATGAAGGATGCCTAAACTTATTAACCAAAGAAGTTTAAACTAAAATTCACTACCATTTACAGTCAATTTTGAGTTTTGAAATTTGACATTAAAAAGCATATAATCACCTTCCATTTTACCTTTTAGAAAAATAAGTTCCGCCATAGGTTGAAAAACTTTGATTTGCTCAAGGTCATCTTTGTGAATTTTAATATCAGAATCCACATCAATAAGACCTAAAATTTCAAAATACTCAGAATTTTTACTAAGATTATTTTTGTTAAGTTTGGCATCTATATTTAAACTAATATCTTTAAATGTCACCTCTTTATAGGTTGAATTTTCAATTTGACTATCAACAACAAAGATCAAGCCTTGATTTACAATTGTAGATAAATCTTCAATAAATTTATTTGTGGTTTGATTTGTATCTATCTTTTGATTCTCCTCACCTAGTGCCACTAACAAATCCTGATAGTTATCAGTTATAGCTTTTAAAGCCTTTTTATCAATATCCTCAAGCCCAGTTGTAAGTTTAAATTTTTGGGATAGGATGGGAGTGATTATATTTGAAGTGAGGTTTAAATCGTTGATTTGATATGTCACGGAGGAGTGAACTTTCTCTTTTGTAGAGCTGGTTTGATTGCTTAATGTACATTTTCCCGTTGTTAAATTAGTTGTAATTAATCCACTCTCGTTTTCAAAAGTAAAGTTATCAAATTTCAGATTTGCAGATTGATTAAACATATCTTTATATTTGTAACTATATTTAATACCTAGTGTTTCAATTTTACTTTTATTAGACTCAAGATATTGCTGGGCTAAACTATATGTACCCTCATTTTTGTTCATTATATCAAATTTATTCCCTAAAAATTTAATTTTTGTTGTTTTATTTTCAGTGATAATCTCTTCATCAATATCCTGCATCGCAAAATTATCAACACTTCCATCTGTATTTAAAAGAATATGAAATGTAATTGTCCCTTTGTTAAGCAACGGCAAAATGATTTTAGAAACCTTTTTATTCTTTTTAATCTTCTCCATAAAAGCTCTCGAAAACTCCTTGAGTGAGATTGAAATTTTTGCTTTATCCATCAAATAATTATCATTCTTAAAAGTCCCCGTAAATTTTATCCCCTCTAAAATATCTTTAAAAGTATTTTGATTATTTTGTAAAACATCACTTAATATATTTTTATACTCAGGATAAGTTGTCACAATTTCATTATAAATCAGTTTGGATAAAGCCTTAGAATCTTTGACAACTATCTCAAATTCTCGTGTAGATTTGAAATAACCAGAGTTGTTATTAATAATTAAATCAATACCATCTTTCTTTAAATCTTTTGTCTTTAAATCAATCTTATCTTTCACTTGATAATCCACCGCTAATGGAAATGCCAAAATTCCAACAATTACTGACCCCAAAATTATTTTTTTGTTAATTGCCATCTTTTATCCTTTTTGTTAATTTCAACTTAAGCTGATTATACTATTTTTTTATAAAATGGTAATTAAAGAGGTAAAACTAAAATTTAATTTTAATACTTGTAATGGGATTTTAGATTTGAATAAGCAATTCTAGTGAGACCACAAATATTTGTGGTTATGGAGATTTAAGCATTTTTAGTTTATAATTATTAAAAAAATTAAGGATTTATATAAATTATGAATAAAAAAAAGAAAAAAATAGAATTAAAAAAAGTAGAGCTAGATAATGAAAAGATAGAAATATCTTTGTGGAAAGCTTTGCCTATTGGTTTTGTACTCTTGAATCTACATTTTGGTTTAATTTTTTCAATATCATTTATTGATACAACACTTGCTATATTTATATCAGTAATCTTTGGGATGTCAATATTAATTGTAGGCTCTATGAGAATGGGAATGAGTTTTGTTTATCTTGGAATTCTTGCTATGTCTCTTGGAACTTTTGGTTCAGTCTCACTGCTAAAAGATTATTATAATTCCACAAAAACAGTTATGAAAGATATATCTGTGGATGATTATGAGAAGTTTGATAAAAATAATATTTTTATATTTAAAAATGCCTATGTAAATATGGATTTGATGGAGTCTTTGACAGAAATAGTTACATCGGGTAAATCTGAAACTAAAATTACTACTGAAACGACCTATTATGCGGCTCCTGTGGTTTCAAAGAGATGGAAAAAAAATGATATTATTACAATTTGGGCGGTTGCCAAAAATAAAATTCCTGACTCGTGGGATAAAATTAATGGTGCATCTCTTCCTTCTAATACTTTAGATTCAAATTCATTTGAGAGGGTAGTGTGGAAAAGTGCAGATAAATATAGATTAAAAATGGGAAATTTACATTTGGTCAAATGGGTTGAATCGGTGGAAAGTGAAAGGGTAAAAAGAAAAGATGAACTTATCCTATATCTTAGTTTTTATTATGGTCTGTGGTTAATAGGAATGCCCTTAGGTTCTTTAATGTTCAACGAAAAAAACTAATAAAGTTGAGAATAAAAATTCTAATTTAAGATAGTATATTATACTTATTTGGGGGTTTTATGCAAATATTTGATTTATTGTGATATTATTTTAATATGGCAAGAAGAGGAGGAGATAAAATCCATAATAGAAAAAAAGAACCTCATAAATTTTCTAAATTGAATAAAGATAATATAAAAAAAGCAAATTACACTAAAATGATTTTTGAGTTACTTTTGCCAAAACAAAAAAGTGTTATCCGAAATTCTATGAATTTACTAGATAGTTATGGATTAAATTACAATCCAGAACAAAATAATCCATCTACAACTATTCATAAATTAGTTCAGATATTAAACAATATTAAATAAAAAAGGTTTTCAATGTTATTACAAAATAAAAAAATTCTCATCGCCGTCACGGGAAGTATCGCAATATACAAAACTTTGGAGTTGATTCGTAAATTTATCAAAAATGGGGCTGATGTCAAGGTCGTGATGAGCGAGAGTGCCAAAAAATTTATCTCCGTTATGACTTTTGAGGTGATTAGTCAAAATGAGGTTTTGCATATCGAAAATGAGAATTGGAATCAGGGGTTGAATCATATCAGTTTTGCTCGTTGGGCAGATATTTATCTCATCGCCCCCGCAACCGCCAATACAATTAATAAACTTTCAAATGGAATTGCTGATACGATGGTAACTCAAGTGGCACTGGCGAGTGATACCAAAAAAATTGTTGCTCCAGCGATGAATACCCAAATGTTCAAAAATAATTTCACTGAATATAGCTTGAAGATGTTGAAACTTAATGATTATATTTTCGTGCCGACTGTGAGCAAAAATTTAGCTTGTAATGAGCTGGGTGATGGAGCGATGGCAGATATAGAGGAGATATTTTATTTTACAGCTCGTGAACTTTTACGAAATGAATTTTGGACAAATCGACGAGTAGTTTTGAGCGGTGGGGGGACTATTGAAAAGATTGATGATGTGCGGTTTATTTCAAATTTTTCTAGTGGTAAAATGGCTAAGTGTTTGGCAACCGCCCTTTTCTTAAAAGGTGCTGATGTTTGTTTGGTGACTACAAAAACTTTTACTGATTTGCCAAAAGAGGTTTATGTGATAGATGTGGAGAGTTCTGATGAGATGGCTGAGTATTTGGTGGATGCGATTCGAGTTGCAAAAAAAGGTGTGATGACCAAAGTTACTTTGATGGATAGTTCTACTCCAACTTTGATTCAGAAAAAACCATATCTTTTTATGGTGTCGGCAGTGAGTGATTTTGTGCCTAAATTTCCACAAATGGGAAAAATCAAAAAAGAGTTTATTGGTGAGAATTGGTTAATAGAGATGAAAAAAAATAGAGATATTTTAAAAACTTTATCAAAAGATGGAATTATTAGTGTGGGATTTAAAGCAGAAATAGATGAGAGTAAAGCAGAAGAAAATGCTAAAAATATGCTAATAAATAAAGATTTAGATGCAGTTTGTTTAAATATAATAGGAAAAGATAATAATTTTGGAAGTGATTCAAATGCTATAAATTTAATAACCAAAGATAAAAATATCACTTTAGCTCTTGATACAAAACTAAATATATCACTAAAAATTATAGAAAATTTAAAAAAATTGGATAAATAAATGGAAATAAA
>JAOZPA010000171.1 GCA_029932985.1 Campylobacterales bacterium | reverse complement strand
TACCTACACCATTTGCACCAGCAAAAATTGAAAAACTAGAGATATTATCTAATTTAATAGATGTAATGCTTTTAAAGTTTTTAATATAGATTTTATTTATTTTCACTTTCTTTTCCTCTAAGAATTTATTTAACATAGTATCCTCCTATTTTTGGGCTACCTATAAACTCTATTTTTTCATTATTTTTAAGTTGTTTGAGTCATCGTTCTATTGTTCTTTGTGTTACATTTGTAAAATTTTCAGCTATAATCTTTGCTTTAATTGGTTGATGTAATTTTATAAATTCATAGATTTCATTTACACCGACATTTATATTTTGTATTTTTTCTTTATATAAAATCACCCTAAAACCATGAACAAACTCTTCAAACAAAGGCTCTTTTATTTCGTGGGCTTTACATTCCGTGTTAATTCGAGCAATACCTGAACCATATCTTTCGATAATTCCAGCTTCTTTAAAAGCTCTTGCAATAGCTCTTGAGGTGTAATTACCACTTAAAAGTTTTTTCACCTTGAGCTATTAAAAAATTTAAATTATCTATTACTAATCTCCATTACTTTTAAACATTTTTCTAAACTATCTTTCCAATAGGGGATAATTATATCGAAATCTTTTTTGATTTTTGATTTATTTAATAAACTATAATGTGGTCGTGAAGCTGGTGTGGGATATTGAAATGTTTCGATTGGATTAATTTTGCAATCTATTTTTGCCATTTTCATTATCTCCTTTGCAAAATCATACCAACTCAAAACACCCTCATTTGAATAGTTATAAATAGTTACCTTTTTATTTTTTATTTTTGGTAAAATATCCAAAATCACTTTTGCCAAATCTCTAGAATATGTTGGTGTGCCTATTTGGTCAAAAATTATACCTAACTCTTTCTTTTCTTTACCTAAACGAAGCATAGTTTTTACAAAATTAGCTCCAAAACTACTATAAACCCATGAAGTTCTAATTATAATTGAATTATAAGGATTGATTTTTTTCATTTCTCGTTCGCCATCAAGTTTTGTTTGCCCATAAACTGAATTTGGATTTGTTTGAAACTCTTCATTATACGGTTTATAATTTCTTCCATCAAAAACATAATCTGTCGAAATATGGATAAGTTTAATATTTTTCTCTTTTGATATTTTAGCTAATCTCTTCACCGCTTTTCTATTAACCAAATCGGCATTTTTTTTATCTTTTTGAGCTTTATCGACCGCTGTATATGCTGCACAATTTATAATCGTATCTATATTATTATTCTCTATAAATATTCTAATATCTTGCTCATTTGTAATATCTAAATCTTCTCTATTAGTAAAAAAGAAATTATAATTATACTCACTTGACAATACTTTTATCTCACTTCCTAATTGTCCATTTGCCCCCGTAACTAAAATATTAAGCATAATAATTCACCCCATATTCAAATAAATCATCTGTATTTTTTAGTAAAGGTTGAGTTTTGTCTTTAGCCGATAAATTTAATTCACCTTTTTTTAAAATCCAATCAATTCCCAACTCTTCATCATCAAAAGCGATTCCTCTATCGGCTTGGGGACTGTAATAGTTATCTACTTTATAGCTAAATATTGTATCATCTTCTAGTACCACAAACCCATGAGCAAAGCCTCGTGGAATCAATAATTGTTTTTTATTTTCACCACTCAACTCCACAGATATATGTTTTCCAAAAGTTGGGCTATCTTTACGAATATCCACCGCTATATCCAAAACTTTGCCAGAAATTACTCGCACTAATTTGGTTTGAGCAAAAGGTGGTAGCTGATAATGCAATCCTCGCAAAACACCTTTTGAACTTTTTGATTCATTATCTTGGCAAAAATCTATCCTGTATCCCAAAAAATTTTCAAGTTTGTCTTGCCTAAAAGTTTCTACAAAATAGCCTCGCTCATCTCCATAGATTTGAGGTTCAATAACCACAATGGCAGGGATTTTAGTTTTTATGAAATTCATCTAGCCACCTTTCCCTCATTTGCTCTTTTTATCAAATACTCTCCATATTGGTTTTTTTTCAATGGTTGTGCCAACTCCAAAAGTTTCTCTCTTGAGATATATCCCATCTCATAAGCTATCTCCTCAATACAAGCCACTTTCAACCCTTGACGATTTTCAATGGTTTGTATAAACATACTAGCCTCCAATAAACTTTCGTGAGTCCCCGTATCGAGCCAAGCATAACCTCGCCCCATAAGCTCTACTTTTAATCTTTTTTCATCTAAATAATTTTGATTGAGAGTTGTAATCTCCAGCTCACCACGAGCAGATGGTTTTACATTTTTTGCTTTTTCAATTACATCATTTGGATAAAAATAGAGTCCCACCACCGCATAATTACTTTTGGGTTTTTCTGGCTTTTCATCTATACTTATCACATTTCCATCATTGTCAAACTCAGCCACTCCGTACCTTTGGGGATTTTTGACATAATATCCAAATACGGTAGCTTTATTTTCATCTTTTATATTTTTTATACTTTTAGCAAGTAAATTTATGAGACCGTGACCATAAAAGATATTATCTCCTAAAACTAAACAAACATCATCATTGCCAATAAATTTTTCACCCAAAATAAAAGCTTGGGCTAATCCATCTGGTGAGGGCTGAACGATATAACTAAATTTCATACCTATATCTTCTCCATCTCCCAAAAGCTCCTCAAATCTAGGTAAATCTTTTGGTGTCGAAATGATTAAAACTTCAGTAATCCCTGCTAACATCAAAACAGAAAGCGGATAATATATCATAGGTTTATCATAAATAGGAACTAACTGTTTAGAAACCCCTTTTGTAATTGGATAGAGCCTCGTCCCACTCCCCCCTGCTAAAATAATTCCCTTCAATTTAATCCTTTATATTTTTAATTTATAAATTTTTACCATAGAGTTTAAACTAACAGGTTCATACAAATCTTTATTATAATTTTCTAGCACAAAAAGTTGAAAAAATAGAGAATTATAAACACTATTATCAACAATTAAAAATGTTTTGTAATCTTTCATAAAAATCACATTTACATTTGCTTTAGAGTCTATTGTCTTCACCTCTGTTTTTAATCTACCTTTCAGATAAGATGTTTGCACCATTTTATTGATAGGTAAAATCTCTTTATCTATAAGAATCTGTCCACTATTTTTCAAAATTTTAATATTTTTTCCCAAAAGTATATTACCTTTAGTTTCCTTAAAAGATTTAATATAAATAAGTCTAGGTTCTGTTTTTTTATCTTTTGGATTCATAAGATTTACATTACTAAATTTTGAAATCACGGAATACATTCCTAACATTCTATAGGGTAGATAAAAATAGATATCTCTTGTCTTTGGTGGTAATTTCATATCCTTACTCAAGGATTTTAAAAATTTATTTGAATCTTTATATCCATAATCATTCATCATATTTCCTAAATTACTGCCATAATTTCTATTTTTTAGGTAACCCTCTTTATATTCCACATCCAGTCTAGCCATTTTTGCAGCTCTAATTTGGTCATTAGTCAAAATAAAACTCACTGGATAATTATAATGCCCTCTACTGTTACCGCCATCAATCAAAGTTTTCACATCACTAAAATATCTTATATGATAGCCATAATCCCACCAAGCGACCATATAATCCTCTCTATCTGCCCTGCTTTTGACATAATCTAAAGTTTTTACTTCAGTAGAATTCATCATAGTTGGAATTGTATATTTATAAGCATGAGTAATATTTGGGTATAAAATCGCTATTGTAAAAATAACTAAATAGGCTTGATATGGAATAGGAATAAAATTTTTGTTTTTTATAAACTTTGAAAACTCCACAACCAAATATGCAATACCCAAAGCCAATGGTGGAACAGCATAAATAGTAAATCGTAACCCACCGCTATAAGCTAAAAATCCAAGACCTATCAATGGAAGTCCAATTAACATACTTTTATGTCGAAAAGATAATATAATATAACCAATAATCGATAGTAAAAATATGATTTGATGCCCACTAATTCTATTTGCAAGAGTCTCAAATGGTATAGCTTTAGCTTCCTTTATAGTTTGATGTACTGTAAAAAAATTTAATTTTAAATTACCAGCCCCACTGGAAGTAGCTGTAACATCTTTAAAAACATAAGTTTTTATCTTAAATAA
>JAOZPA010000052.1 GCA_029932985.1 Campylobacterales bacterium | reverse complement strand
AAAGATAACTTCGATTTTGTAATAAATACCATCACCAAATGATTTATAATCTAAAACATTGTAATTTTGGATAATCTCTAATTCATCAAGCAACTTTAAAATTTTCATCTTTTAAATCCTGATAATTTTGCATTAGAAATTTTAAATTTTTTTCATAAGCTTTCCATTCTATATAATCATCATATTTTTCAAAATTTTCAGTATTGTTTTTTATATGATTTGAAAATTCTATGAAATTTTGTTTATATCTATTTTTGAAAAAAGTAATTCTCTCTTTTGTTTTGTGAATTTCAGATAAAATATCTAAAAATAAAAATGGTTTTAATTGACTTTTTGTATATAATAACATTTTTTTTCCTTTTTTTAATTTCCGTGCGGGGTCTTTAATCCTAAACCACATTTTACCAATTTTAACCAAAATTCAAAATTTTATTAGGTCACATTGCCAAATACTAATACCTATTATTAGACTTTTTAATAGCTATTTAGAAAAAAATATCTTTTAAATACCTTCTAGCAGAAAGGTAAAATATTACTAAAATCTCATAAAGTTATCTATAGTTGCGAAATAAGAATTTTCCATATAAAAATAAATAATCCTGACAATATTATCCTCTGCAATATACTCGTCAAGAGAAGGCAGGAAATAAAATTGATATTTTCTATCAAGACCTTTTTTATAAATATTATTCATTTTTAACCTAAACTATATTTTATAATGATATGATACCACAAATATAATGATATTAGTATTTTTTTATAAAAATACTTTGATATGGCTTAGAGAATCAATTTTTTTCATAATCTCATTGCCAAATAATAAACCTTTATCATTATAATCGCTATATTAGATAAAAAAATATAAAAGTTTAAGATAACTTATATTAAAATAATTTTTTAAAAAGGATATATTATGAAAGAAAAAACTAACTCTAAACGGTTTTTTACTCCTGTTCTTATTTTAGTAATGATTTCTATTGTTTCTATATCAGCTATAAATAGTTATGTAAATATTAGAATCTTGAAAAAACATGTTCAAAAAGATATAGAGAAGCATAAAAAAGAGTATATACAAAAAAATAAAGAGAAGGTTCATCAATATGTTCATTTTGTAAATAATTCCATTAAGTTCAAGTTGGCAAAGATGGAGGGGATATTGAAAAAAACTCTTAGGGAGCGGATTAAAATCTCTTTGAATCTTGCAAAGCATATTTATGAAAAACAAAAGGGTAAAATCCCCAACCAGCAGATAAAAAAAATGGTTGCTGAACAACTATCGACGATTAGATTTAATAAAAATCGTGGATATTACTTTATTTATGATTTTAATACAAATATCAATTATACTCATCAACTTAAAAAATATATTGGTAAAGATATGGGGTCTTTGGAGGATTTTAAAGGCAGAAAGATAGTAAAACTTTATAATCAAGTGATAAAAAGGCAGAAGATTGGTTTTACAAAGATTTATTTTTATAAAGATGGTGATAAGAGTCAGGCATATTCAAAACTAAATTGTGTGACAAAATTTGAGCCGTTAAATTTGGTGATAGGAATGGGTGAATATTTGGATTTGGCGGAAAAGGAGATTCAAGCATTTGTGATAAAAAGATTTAATGATATAAAAATATATAAAAATAATTATCTGTTTTTTTTAAAACTACATAATCTAAATGGTGGTGATGGTTTTGCAACTTTTATTATGAATCCAAACCGAAGAGATTTGGTGGGGATAGAGATAGATGAAAATTATCAAGGGGCAAAGGGTCAAGGTTTTGCAAAGAAAATGTTGGTAGATTTCCGTGCAAAGGGATATTCCTATACAACTTATTGGTACAAAAAACCAAATACAAAAAAGCCAAAGCTCAAAATGTCCTATTTTTATCATCAAAAAGATTGGGATTGGATAATTGGTAGTGGATTTTATTTTGATGCTTTTAAGCAAGAGGTTAAGAATATAGAGAAAAGCACAAATGAATATATCCGAGAGATAATTATTGAGTCGATGTTGTGGATATTCCTTTTGTCTTTGATTACTTTGATTATTGCTGGTTTTATTTCCGTGCGAATCAATAGAACAATTAAAAAATATACAGATAAATTGATAGATAAAAAGCTAGAATTGGAAACCGCTCAAGAGGTGGCAGAGATGGGGTCGTGGAATTTTGATTTGGCTACGAAAGAACTTAATTGGAGTAAGCAAACCTACAAAATCTTTGAGAGAGATATAGATAATTTTGCTCTAAATTATGATAGTTTCTTGACTTTGCTTCACCCTGAAGATATTGATATGGTAGAGAGTGCTTATGCCCACTCACTGCAAAATAAAACAGCATATAATATTAAACATAGAATTATTATGGATGATGGCAGAGTTAAATGGGTGCGAGAGACTTGCAAAACTATTTTTGATAAAAACGGGTCTCCTATTTTTTCAAATGGCACAATGCAAGATATAACTGATGGATATACTAAGAGTTTGAAGTTGCAGGAGAAGGAGAAATTGCTGGAGCGACAATCCAAATTATCCGATATGGTGGAGTTGATTAGTGCGGTTGGAATACATCAAGAGTATGATAATCTCAAAGTTGCATTAGAGCGAATCACAGAGATTTCGTCGCAAACACTAAATATATCCCGAGTTGGTGTGTGGCTATATAATGAAGATAAAATATCGATGAATTGTATAAATTTGTACTCTTTGGACGATAAAGAACACTCATCAGGAGTTCAACTTGAAGAACAAAATTGTCCTAAATTTTTTGATACATTAATAAAAGCAAAAACTATGATTATTGATGATGTAAGCAAAAATATTATTAGCAAAGATTTTGAGAAGGAGTACCTTAAAAATCTAAATATAAAATCGATGATGGATATTCCAATTAAAAAAGAGGGAAAAGTGATAGGTTTTGTCTCTAATTCTCAAATTGATACCATTAAGCACTGGACAAAGGATGAAATAAATTTTTCTAAGGCAATCGCAAATTCTGTCTCTCTTATTTTGGAGATTGAACAGCGAAAAAAGATTGATTTGCTATTAATCGAAAAAACTAATGAGCAAAATATCTTATTATCTCTTTTTGATGTGGGTGATACGGTATTGTTTAATTGGAATAATGATTCAAAATGGAGTGTTAAATCTGTTTCACAAAATGTAATAAATCTTCTAGGCTACAATATGGAGGAGTTTCTGTCTGGCAAAATCTCCTACTCTACCTGTATCTATCAAGATGATTTAGAAAAAGTTTCAAAAGAGGTGATAAAAGCAACTCAATCTGATGTTAAATTTTTCAAACACACCCCCTATCGAGTCGTTACAAAAAACAATGAGACAAGATGGGTGCTTGATTATACCACTTTAGTCAAAAATAGCAAAAACAAGATTACAAATTATATTGGAATCATCACAGATATTACAGAACAAAGACGAAAAGACCAGCATTTAATCCACCAATCTCGTCTAGCTCAAATGGGTGAAATGATGAGTATGATTGCCCATCAATGGCGACAGCCCCTAAATGCCATCAGTGCCACAAGTGCAAATCTGCTCATTCAAGCACATCTTGGTACTCTCTCTCATGAAACAGTTATAACTGAATCTACAAATATTGATAACTACTCTCAACATCTAAGCACTACAATCAATGATTTTCGAGATTTTTTCAAATCGAATAAAAAGAAACAAGAGGTAAATTTTTGTGAATTGATAGAATCAGTTTTGGGAATTATTGAAACTTCAATCCTAAATAAAAATATAAAACTACTTAAAGATTTCAAATGTAAAGAAAAATTTGAAACTTATCCAAATGAATTAAAACAAGTTATTTTGAATTTAGTTAAAAATGCGGAAGATGTACTTTTGGAAAAAAAGGTAAGCAACCCATTTATAAAAATCTCAACTTGCAAAAAAGGTTCTAAATATATTTTGAATGTTGCCGATAATGGTGGCGGAATCCCTAAGGATATTTTTGACAATATTTTTAATCCATATTTTAGTACCAAAATGAAAAAAGATGGAACAGGATTGGGACTTTATATGTCTAAAACTATCATCGAAGACCACTGTAATGGTACACTCACCGTTGCTAATAGTCAAGATGGAGCAGTTTTTACAATAGAGCTATAAAAAACCCAAAACAAATTATTGGTGAGGGGTAATTATCCCAAATATTTTTTGATATAATCCCTCACTGAATTTACAGACTTTGAAGACTAAATAATCACTTCACCATTTGCAGTTTCTCGCACCTTATCTATACTGAAACAGAGATTTGCCATCTTTCGTGGAGTTTTATTTTTGTGTTGAGCAACAATTTTAATCAGTGTTTTCAACTCCTCTTTCTCAAATAAACTCTCATCAAACTCCTCCTCCATTTTCAAAAACTTTAGTTCTATATATTTCTCTTTTGTTAAAATCTCAATATCCAAATGGTCTAAAAGTTCTTGAATAATATAAAGTCTCTCATCAGCCTCCTCTAAATCTTCACTATTTGCAATAATATCAAAGATATTTCCTAAAGTTTTCGGTTCGGGGTTTCTTTTTGATTTTATATAAGTTTCACCAAATATTTTAGCATCAAATTTTTCCAAATGTTTATAATCCATCAAAAAAAGCAAAACAGCAACTTTCTTATCATTCAAATGTGACACCTTATTATCCAACATAAAAAGTATGGCATTCGCAATTTTAGTAATATTAAATTTCAAACTATTCCCCTATTATTTTATTTCTTGTGATATATAAAAAACTGTTTTACCCGATTGTTTATCATAATTTGGACTCTTCTTAAAAGTGAAATTAGATATAATCTTTCTAGCTTTTATATGCGAACTCGCCTCTGCGATTGTCTCCTCTTTGTCACTCAACGATATGATACTTTGGTCATAACTTTTCTTAAATCTACTCGCTCGGTGACTATCAGTAAATGTAATTTTGATGACTTTTATCTCTCTTTTGACATCAATCGTAGCTTTCCTCCTCAAATCTTCAAACCTCAATATCCTATTTCCGTGAGATGAAATTTTCATAGTAATCGCTTCCTCTATATTTTTTTCATCTTCAATTATCACATACTCTTTCCCATTTATCAAAACAATCTCATTATTAATTCTCTTAATCTCTTTAATCGCCGTCTTTTTACCTTTTGCCATTTTAATCCTATATAGTTTTATTATCTACTCGCCATTATATCCAAATATCCAACTAAATAATACTTATCTGATTAATAATTTTATTTTTTAGACTCAAGTCCCCTCACCGATATTTTATTTTTTACAAACTTTATAATTTATAGAATAGTTAATTGCTTTTTTAAAATCATCTCTAAATCTATTAAAGCTTGGCATATTAATTTTATTTGAATTGTAATTTTGAGATATTTCATATCTATTATAGCTACTATTTTCACAAATATTTTTTGGATAATTTGGGCTATTTTTATCTGTTGTACTATTTTCAAATTCTATACAATAATGAAAATCTATTTGTATTTAAATCTCTCTTTTTAGCCAAATTTTAGCGATTTTTTTTAAATTAGATGGATTATCGGAGGCGAAGATTTTTAATTTAGTCTCTTCAAACTTTTTAGAAAACTTAAAATTATATTTCAAAAATTCCACAATTGCTTCACCCGAATGGATTAAAAGTGCATTTGGAAAAAAATTAGTTAAATCTTTTGCGATTAGAGGAAAATGAGTACAACCCAAAATTATCACATCTGGAGAAGATATATCTTTAAAATAATGCTTCATCGCCTCCTCTAATATCACAGACCCAAATAATCCCTCCTCTGCAATTGGCACAAAAAGCGATGGAGCAAGAGAGATAATATTTGAATATTTTTCATATTCTAAAAATTTTTCATATTTGCCACTAGAGATAGTAGCTTTTGTCCCCAAAATCAAGATATTAGATTTTCGTTGGGGGACTTTGCACTTCAGTGCCATAACCCCCGCCTCAATTACCCCCACAATCTTAAACGGTGCATCTTTTTGCAACTGCTCAATCGCATAGGCACTCACCGTATTACAGGCGATAATCAAAACTTCAATATCGAAATTTTTAAAAAACTCCACCGCTTCAAGTGCATATCGGGTAATCGTATTTCTATCTTTGACCCCATAAGGCACTCGTGCGGTATCGCCAAAATAGATAATTTCACTGAAAAGTTTCTCCTCAAGCAATGGCTTCACAACCGTCAAACCACCAACTCCACTATCAAATACTCCAGCTTTCATAGATTACTTTTGAGGTTTAGTATTTGGCAAAAGTAGCATCAATCGGGTTTTTAGCCATTCATTATAGATAAGAATTCAGCATTATCTTTTGTTTTTGTCATTTTTGAATATAAAAATTTCAAAGCTTCGAGGTCATCCATTTGGTGCATAGCGGTTCGTAATGCCCACACTTTTTGTAATTTAGTGGTGCTTAATAGAAGTTCCTCTTTTCGAGTTCCACTTCTTGTGATATTTACCGCTGGGTAGATTCGCTTATCGCTAAACTCTCTATCGAGAATTATTTCAGAGTTTCCAGTACCTTTAAACTCCTCAAAAATCACTTCATCCATCTTACTTCCAGTTTCTATTAATGCAGTTGAGATGATTGTCAGGCTTCCACCAAACTCAATATTTCTAGCTGCTCCAAAAAATCGTTTTGGTTTATGGAGAGCATTTGCATCAACTCCACCACTCAAAACTTTTCCACTTGATGGGGTTGCGGTGTTGTAAGCTCGGGCAAGTCTAGTGATGGAATCTAGCAAGATTACGACATCGTGTCCTAGCTCTACTCGTCTTTTAGCTTTTTCAATCACAAGTTCAGCTACTCGGATATGATTGTGTGCGGGCATATCAAAAGTTGAGCTAAAAACTTCGCCTTTTACACTCCGTTGCATATCTGTAACCTCTTCTGGTCGCTCATCTACTAGCAAGACAATCAACTCAATTTCAGTGTGATTTGCACTAATTCCATGAGCTAACTCTTTCATCAGTTCCGTTTTTCCCGTTCGTGGAGGGGCAACAATCAACCCTCGCTGACCCTTACCGATGGGAGCAAAAAGGTCAAGCACTCGACCTGTCCGCCGTAGTGGTTTGTACTCTAGTGTGATTTGGTCGATAGGATAAAGTGGTGTTAGATTTTCAAAAAGTGGTCGTCGCCGACTCTCTTTGATAGGTAAATTGTTAATCGCCTCAATCTTCAAAAGTGCATAATATCGCTCTTGGTCCTTTGGGGGACGGACTTGTCCTGTGACTCTATCGCCAGTTCGTAGGGCAAATTTTTTGATTTGAGTGGAGCTAACATAGGCATCATTTGGGCTATTTTGAAAATTTGAGTCCATAGTTCTTATAAAACCATAGCCATCATTTGTGATTTCCAAAATTCCCGTGAACAAAATAAATCCGCCCTGTTTGACTTGAGAAGCCAAAATGGCAAAAATCAAATCTGAACGTTTTAGTTCGCTTGGATTTTCCACTGATAAATCTGTACCAACATCTAAAAGTTTGTCTAGTGGCATTGCTCTTAACGTTTCTATATTGTAGCCCTCCACAGGGATGTGAGTTCGTTTTCTATTTCCGTTGCTGTTACTATTTCTATTTCCACCTTTAGTAGTGGTTGTAGTATTAGCAGAATTTTTGCTATTTTCTTCCATTTTTCCTCTTATTTTTGATTTTAATATCTGTATTTTTGTAGTTTAAAATTGTAGTTTTATTTTAAGTTTGTTATTTTAGTATAAAGTAGTTAATTTGTCAAGCTATAAATTAAATTTTAAAGGTTGAATTTTGTTTTATGCAAAATCCAACACTATTATTAGTTATGAAAACCCTCTTTTTTCTCAATTCTTTGTAGCTGAGTAGTTTCACTTTGTTGTGAGAGGCTTGGACCAAAAACTTTTTTTATAATTGTTTTAAAACCTGTCTCATTCTCTTCATACTCTCTCTCTGCCTCTTGCAAAGCAGTTTCCCATGCTGATGAAAATCCTGGAGCTTTTAACATCATCTTTCTTAATGCTGAATCATAGATATTAAGTAGTCTAAGCTCTGCTCGACCTGGTTTTTGACCCAAGGTTTTGACAGAAATTCTTAAATTCTCATTATCTTTTCTAAGCTTAGCTAGTTCATCTGCCAAACTTTTAGTACCTTCATCGGTGATTTTCATCTGCCGATCTAAATGCTCTTTGTACTCTTTTAGCTCTTTTTTATGACCTCTAATCTCAAATAAAGATTTAAAATAATTAAGCACCCAGCCTATTCCAACACCTGCAATAACTAATAGTATAGTTAGAGGATCAAACTCCATTACAATCTCCTTTTTTTTCAATATATTCTCAATATAAAAAGAGATTATAGCATAAGAAAATTAAGTAAATCATAAAAGAGGTCAACTCATCAAATTTTAAGCAAAATTTTAGTAAAATCCACTCTTATTTTAAAAACAAATTTTTAAGGAATATTGATGAAAAGAACTTATCAACCTCACAACACCCCACGAAAAAGGACTCACGGCTTTAGACTAAGAATGAAAACTAAAAACGGCAGAAGAGTTGTAAATCGACGACGAGCTAAGGGCAGAAAAAGATTAGCAGTTTAGAGTTTAGCTCTCTGAAAAACACTAGAGATTTTAATCGTGTCTATAAAAAAGCAAAAAGATGGCATAGAGATTGTTTTGTACTCTTTTTTTTGGAGTCGGGACAAAATTTAGTTGGATATACCGCAAGTAAAAAAGTAGGCAATGCGGTGGAGCGAAATTTTTCAAAAAGAAGATTAAGAGCGATTTTTAGAGAGTTTAATGATTCTTTGGGCAATGGAACTTATGTTTTGGTTGCAAAAAGAAAGATTATCAATGAAGATTTTGAGAAAATCAAAAAAGACTTTATACTATCTATAAAAAAACTCCGTGCATTTAAACCTATCATACAAACAATATGATAAAAAAAGCACTTCTTCTTTTTCTAAAAATATATCAAAAATTTTTTACTCTTATTGGATATGGTAGTTGTAGATTTTATCCAACTTGTTCAGAATATGCAAAATGGCAAATTGAGAATAACAATATTTTCAAAGCCATTTTTTACACAATTTTGAGAATTCTACGATGTAACCAACTTTTTGTTGGGGGCATAGATTATCCAGTAATTAAAAAAAATTTGATTATAACAAAGAAAAAAATAGTTGTAAAATATTGGTATATACCAAAAGAAAAAAACAAATATTATGTAATTAAAAGATTTAAGGACAATATGTGAATGAGAAAAATAATTTTATTGACAATATGAGCGCACAGCAGAGAATGTTTTTAGCAATAGCTTTATCACTTATGTTTTTTATAGGATATGGAGCATTGATGCCCGAACCTAAAAAATTAGAACCACAAAAAAATGAAAAGATGGTAGAGGGTCAAACCACCACCACAAACACCCCAGCCCCTATAAGCAACACTACTTCACCCACCACCACCACTGCAAATACTACAATCGCTCCAAACACAAAGACTGCTCCAGAGGTTAAATTAAGCAACTCAAATATAATTGCAACAATTGATTCAGAAAAGTTTAAAATAGAGATAGATAATTTAGGTCGAATTAAACAATTTACACTAAACGACAAAAAATATCACACTATGAATGGAAAAAGTTTCATAGAAAAATTTCTTTTTGGAGAAGAGGAGGAAAAAGATACAAAAAAATTAGTAAATGGAGAGTTACTAAAAGAGTCTAAGTTACCTCGACCAATGGAACTTAGGTTTAGTGACCCCAAAATCAATGCTCAAGCTTTTAAGCAAAGCTACACAAGTGATAAAAGTTCTATAAATTTAAAGAATTCTAATACTATTATCTTGACTCAAAAATTAGATACCATCACAATTACAAAAAAAATAAGTTTCAATCCAGATGGTAGCTATAAACTATCGGTTTTGGGGACTGAAAACAATGAATATTATGTAAGCCCAGGATTTCGACCAAATGTTGAGGTTGATGGATTTGCAGTTCATGGTGTGATTTTGAAAAAGACAGATAACACCACGGAGATAATCGAGGATGGAGATGCTGAGGATAATAAAAATTTTAGTGATATTATTTTTGCAGCGGCGAGTGACAAATATTACACCACCACATTTTATAGTTTCAAGCAACCGTTAAGTGTTTCGATGTTGCACGATAAAGATGATAATCCTCTACTTTTTGTGACGGGGAAAAAAGATTTTGTGATTGATGGATATATTGGGCCGAAAGATTATGATATATTGGATAATATTAATCCCTCATTGACAGATATTATTGAGTATGGATTTTTTACTTGGATTGCACAACCTGTATTTATTTTGCTGAAATTTTTGTATGGATTAGTTGGAAACTGGGGTTGGGCGATTGTGCTTACGACGGTTTTGATTCGATTGGTGCTTTATCCTTTGACATATAAAGGTATGGTTTCGATGAATAAACTCAAGGAGCTTTCGCCAAAAATTAAAGAGATTCAGGCAAAATACAAGGGTGATTCTCAAAAATTAAATGCTTCAACGATGGATTTATATAAAAAACATGGAGCAAATCCGATGGGTGGATGTTTGCCAATGCTTTTGCAAATTCCAGTATTTTTTGCGATTTACCGAGTGCTTTTAAATTCTGTTGAGTTAAAAAGTGCAGATTGGATGTTGTGGATTACAGATTTAAGTCTTAAAGACCCCTATTTTGTGCTTCCAATTTTGATGGGTATCACGATGTTTTGGCATCAACGAATCACACCTCAAAATTTTACAGACCCTATGCAGGAAAAAATTATGAAATGGCTACCAGTAATTTTCACATTTTTCTTTGTGACTTTCCCAGCAGGGCTTACACTATACTGGTTCATAAATAATATTTTCTCAATCGCTCAGCAATATTATGTAAATAAAATTTTTGAAGCTCAAAAATTAGCGGAAAAGATTGTGAAGAAAAATACAACTAATATAGAGGTAAAAAAATAATGATAATTGAATCAGTAAATTTAGATGATATATACATCAAGGCATCTTTGGAGCTTGGGTGTTCGGCAAATGAGGTTGAGATTAAAATCATTCAAGCCCCCACAAATGGTGTTTTAGGTTTTTTTAGAAAAAATGCAATTGTCGAAGCAACCAGAAAAAATGCAAAAAAACCATTTCCATCAGCTAGAAAACCAAGCCAAAACAATACTCCTAGCAAACAAAATGTTGCCCCAAAAAAGGACAATAGAAGAAAATTCAATGCCAACAAAAGCATCGACATAGATAGTAGTGAAATAATTGCTCAAATCAAAGTCACCATCACTTCACTACTTAAAAAAAGTTGTTTCAATGTTGAGTTAATGGAGGTTAAAGAGTTAGATGATGGCACAATCTACATCAAAATTGACGGCGAAGATGCACCACTACTCATAGGAAAAGAGGGCTACCGATACAAAGCCCTATCCTATTTAATCTACAATATGTTCAAATCCAAATTCAATGTCTCAACCAAATTAGAGGTTGCACAATTTCTAGAAAAACAGGAGATATACATAGATAATTATCTATTAATGGTCAAGGAAAAAATAGAAAAATTTGGAAGGGCAAATACACGAGTCCTAGATGGAGTTTTACTAAAATTAGCTTTGGAAAAATTACGAGCTTCATACACTGGTAAATATGTTGGCATCAAAACAAACAGAGATGGTGAAAAATATATTGTGATAAACAATTTCAACTCACCAAAAAGATCATGACAGACACCATCACCGCAATCTCCACCTCTCCTACAATTTCTGCTATTGCCATAGTCAGGATGAGTGGGAGGCTCTCACTGGATATTGCAAAAAAGATTACTAAAAAAGGGGATTTAAGTCCCCGAACCGCTACCCTATCAAATCTATACAATAAAAAAAATCAACTTATAGATGAGGTAATTGTACTTTATTTCCAATCACCAAGAAGTTTTACAGGTGAAGATATTGTAGAGTTTCAATGTCATGGTGGAGTTGTAGTTGCAAATTTGATACTTCAAACCATCATCGATTTTGGGGCAAGAATCGCTAATCCTGGAGAATTTAGCAAACGAGCATTTTTAAACTCAAAAATAGATTTAATCAAAGCTGAAGCAATCGCTAAGATGATAGAAACCAGAAGTGAAGAGGGGGTGAAACTTTTAGCAAGACAACTAAAAGGGGAACTCAAAGGCTATATCAACGAAATTAGAGATGAATTGATTGAAATTTTGGCATTTGTGGAGGTAAATATAGATTATGCAGAGGAGGATTTACCCCGAGATTTGGCAGTCCAAACCAAGAAAAAACTTACCAAAATCTCTTTTCAATTAAGAGACACTTTAGAGTCAAGTAAGCAACGAGATGGTTTGATGGAGGGATTTAAGGTTTCAATTATCGGTAAACCAAATGTGGGTAAAAGCTTACTATTAAACTCTTTGCTCAATTTTAATCGGGCGATTGTGAGTGAAATCGCAGGGACGACACGAGACACCATCGAGGAGGAGATAAAAATTGGCTCACATTTAATCAAAATCGTAGATACCGCAGGGATTAGAGAATCGACCGATACCATCGAAAAAATTGGAATTTCCAGAAGTGTACAAGCGATTGAAGAATCGGAAATTGTGATAGCTTTGTTTGATAATTCAAAGAGTTTTGATGAGCAGGATGAAAAAATATTATTTTTAATCTCCCAAAATTCAAAGCAAAAAAAGATAATCGTTGCTTTAAATAAGATAGATTTAAAATCCCAATTTGATTTAGAAAAGTTGAAAGATTTTGATTATCTTAAAATTTCAGCATTAAATAGCTCCAAAGAGTTGATAGAAAAATTGAGATATTTACTGGATAATCAAACTCATACTATGGATATGGTGCTGATTTCAAAGCGACAAATTCAAGCGGTACAAGATACTAAAAATGCAATTGACGAGTCAACTATTCTACTAGATAATGGTGAACTTGAACTTTTTTCTTTCCATTTAGATGAAGCGGTAAGAGCTATCTCATCTATCACACGAAATTTTGATAGAGGTGAAATACTAGATAAAATGTTTGGAAACTTCTGCTTAGGTAAATAGTTTATTTGGTCGGCAAAAACTGACCAAACAAAAATCACTTCTCCTTTTACAAATTATCTGATTTTAACTTCAGCCCCCTCACCGTAGCATCGAAGATTTTAAGAAAGAGTCAAAAGAGAGTTATAATATATGAAAAAAATCTACTTCGATAGAGTCAAAGAATTAATCGAATAAGATATTTAAAAAAAAGTTTTTGCCCTATTATTGGGCAAAACTATACTGATATTCTAATTTGTAGAATTTTTATTAATTATATTTAAAAAATCTTTGATATTCTCTTTTCTTGCTGAGCTATTATTTTCAGTATTTGAACTATTATTTCTATTCTGAGAATTTTCGACCAAACTTTCCTCTATAATTTTATCAAGATATTCATTTGGTTCATCGTCTGCCATCTCTTGATTTTCTTGAAGAAGATTTTTTTGTTTTGTAAATGTATCAATCTTTTCTACAATACTTTTCTGCTCATTCATAAAAATCCAGCTACCCACACCCAAAATACAAATTACAAAAAAGATATTTTTTATAAATTTTTTCCTATTTTTATGTCTCACACTCTCCTGAATCAACTCGACCTCTTTTAGCAACATAAATTGAATATGCTCTTTTTCCAAATACTTTAAACTTTCATCTAACTCTTTCCCCGTTAAAAGTAGATTTTTATTTTTTGAAGACATTCTGAACTGCTTTGCATTTTCAGTAATTTTTTCTCTTAATTGTTTCTCATTCATCGACTTCCCCTAAATTTAATTTAAAAACTTCACATATTTTATCATATTTAAGCAAGTTTCTTATAAAATTTTAAATTAGCTGAAAAGTAAAAGATTGATATAAAGGTTTAGATATTCCATTTTTGACAAATGATAGGGAATTTTTGCCCAACAATAGGGCAAAAGATTTTAAATCGAAATTCCAATAGTTTGAGTGATATTTATCTGAAATTTGTAACGGTCATTACATACTATTACAAATTAAAAGTCTTAGTTTTTTATACCTTTAAAAACAAGTTCAACTCGTCTATTTATAGCTTTATTTGCTTTAGATGAATTTTCTACTCTAGGATTCTTTTCACCATATCCTTTTGCACTTAATTTACTTGTATCAATATATATACCTAATGATTTAGTTGATAAATATGATACAACGGATTCTGCACGTTTTTCTGATAGATTAAGATTGTATTTTTCTGAACCATCACTATCTGCATAACCCTCTATAACTATGCTACTATTTAAATAAGCTGGTAATATTTTACTAACATAAACATCAATAACTTTATTAAGGGATTCTTTAGCTTCCTCTTTTAATTGACTTTTTCCTTTGTCAAAAATTACCTTATTTTTTAGGATGATTTTTAAATTTTCACCAACAACTTCAACTTCAGCTACCTCTTTTGGGAAAAAAGATGCAAATATCTCTTTAGCTCCTTCTTTTGTTATCTTTGGTTTTGCAAAACAACCTGAAAAAAATACACTTATGCTCAATACCAAACCTAATAATAAAACCTTCTTCATTATCTATATCCTTAAAATAAAATTTAATTATATTATCATTTTAAAACTTAAATACATATTTAAGGTTTAGAAACACATAGAAAATAATTTGTATCTGATTTTTTTTGTAATCCTTCACCACCATATACAAAATTAATAAGCCAAGCTAATTTAGAGTTTAATTTAGAACTCTCATTAGACCAAAAATAACTCTCTTTAGGCATATTTTCCAAAAAATTACTTTTTATGAAAAGTTTATAACCTTTTTTATTTGCTACTTGTTTATCTTTATTTTCATTAAGCCATTTTGTCCAATCATCTTTATTATCTTTATCAACAACACCATACATTTTAATATTTGAAATTTTATTTAGCTCTTTTACTGAAGGAAGTCGCCAAATTTTACCATTATCTGAATTTAAATCCTCACAATATTTTTGGGCATCTTCCCAAGAATACCTTTGAGTAAATGGATAGTTTTGATACTCTATCTCATCTATCATAACAGTATTTCCTAAAGATATTTCTTTAATTTTAAAATTTGGTATAAGAAATGTTATATACTCTCCACTATCAATTAGAATTGAGCCATCATCCAAAATGTATTTTTTAGGAATATTTATATCTGCTTTTGGAGTTGATGAACCTTTAGTATTTGAATCTGATTTAATAATTGCCGTTTTAGACTTTTTATTATTATTCGCAATCATTA
>JAOZPA010000170.1 GCA_029932985.1 Campylobacterales bacterium | reverse complement strand
AAAACTGGTTTGACTCTCGAAGAGATTAAAAAATTAAAATAAAATATGATTTAAAATGGTGCGAAAAAATCGCACCTCAAAATAGTTATGGTGCGTTGCCAAATAATAATCCTAATCAATATCCTCAAAAATATAATTCTCATTATTCAAAGCTTTTCTAATCTCATTTTGATGTTCTCGCCCTTTAGTTTCGAGAGCCATCGTCACATTTGCATCACCAAAAGACAAAGTCGTAGAGGTTCGGTCATAATCAATCTTTGTAATATTTGCATTTAGCAGAGTCAAAATATCGGTGAGTTTCATCAAAGCCCCTGGTTTATCAATCAGTGTAATCTTAATTTTCATCTTTCGATATGACTTAATCAAACCTTTTTCAATAATAATCGAAAGCATCTGCACATCAATATTTCCGCCACTAATAATAGAAACGATTTTATCATTTTTTTCAAAATCAATTTTTTGATGAAGTAGCGATGCCACACCCACTGCCCCCGCACCTTCGACCACCAACTTTTGCTTTTCCAACAAAAATAAAATCGCATTTGCAATCTCCTCATCACTCACACTCACCACCTCATCTACAAGCTCCAAGATTTTCTCAAAATTCTTAATCTCGACATTTTTAACCGCAATCCCATCTGCAATAGTTCGCACCGAAGTTGAGTCAATCGCCCTTTTTCGCTGAAAACTTTCATACATTGCAGGAGCACCTTTTGCCGTAACCCCAATGATTTTTATATCTGGATTTGTCGCTTTTACATAAGTTGCAATCCCATTTATAAGTCCCCCACCGCCAATTGGCACTAGGATTTTTGTAACCCCCTCCAACTGCTCCAACACCTCCAACCCCACAGTCCCCTGACCGCTAATTACTTTATCGTCCGCAAATGGGTGAATGAAAGTAAGCGACTGCTCACGGGCAAGTTTCATCGCATAGGAGTAAGCTTCATCATAATTTTCACCATACAAAATCACCTCTGCTCCATACTCTTTTGTATTTAAAACTTTCAAAAGTGGAGTAGCTTCTGGCATCACAATTTTTGCCATAATCCCAAATTTTTTTGCACTAAATGCCACACCTTGAGCATGATTTCCAGCACTTGCAGCGATGACTCCGTGATTTTTCTCCTCCTCACTCAAAGATGAAATTTTATTATAAGCCCCTCGAAGTTTATAAGCCCCCGTAAATTGCAAATTCTCTTTTTTTAGGTAAATCTCACAACCGCAAAGTTCAGTAAGTTTTGGAGCTAGAGCGGTTGGGGTCTCTTTGACCACACCAGCCTCATCAAGATTTTTTTTTGCATTAATTATATCAATTTTCTTAACCATTATCCACCATAACTTTGTGGTCTATTTTGGTACATCTATTTTGCACCACTTTAAGTCCCACTTTTTTAGCATTCTCCATCGCTTCATTATTTACAATCCCTAACTGCAACCAAAAACAATCCACATCACCCCGTTTTTTTATATCCTCAAGTAACACAGTAGCAAAATCAGGTTTTCTAAACATATCAACCATATCGATTTTAAATGGCACATCGCAAATATTTCTATACACTTTCTCACCCAAAATCTCATCACCCTTTGGATAGATAGGCACAATCTTAAATCCAGCTTTTTGCAGATAAACACCCACCATATTACTAGCTTTTTCCACCTTTGGCGACAAACCCACAATCGCTATGGTCTTAGTATTTTTAAAAATCTCTTTTATCTCATCCATATTTGAATTAATCGTCGGAAATGCACATTCCATATTTTTCCTTTATTTTTTTGCCGATATTATACCAAAACAATGGTAAATTAAGCCATTTTCGATAAAATTCTAAAAAAAAAGTGTAATAAATGAGAATGACGAAAAAAGAGGCTCTAGAGCTTTTACAAAATGAGGATTTGAATGTTTTAGGGCGGATGGCATTTGCAAAAAAGCAGGAGCTTCATCCTAAAAAGATTACGACATTTGTAGTGGATAGAAATATAAATTATACAAATATTTGTTGGGTGAATTGTGATTTTTGTGCATTTTACCGCCACAGCAAGGATAGCGATGCTTATATTTTGAGTTTTGAGCAGATTGGTAAAAAGATTGAGGAGCTTTTGGAGATTGGGGGGACTCAGATTTTGTTTCAGGGTGGAGTTCATCCAAAGCTCAAGATTGAGTGGTATGAGGATTTGGTGGAGTGGATTGCGACGAATTATCCACAAATTACGATTCATGGATTTTCTGCAATCGAGATTGAATATATTGCAAAAATTTCTAAGCTTAGTTTCAAAGAGGTGTTGTTGAGATTAAAGGCAAAAGGTCTTTTCTCTATCCCCGGTGCAGGGGCTGAGATTTTGAGTGATAGAGTGAGAGATATTATCGCTCCCCATAAACTTTCGGCTAAAGATTGGATTTTGGTACACCAAAACGCTCATGAAGTTGGTATAAAATCTACCGCAACTATGATGTTTGGCTCAATTGAAAGCGATGAAGAGATTATCGAACATTTGGATTTAATTCGGGAGTTGCAAGATAAAACGGGGGGATTTCGGGCATTTATTATGTGGAGTTTTCAGCCAAGTAATACAAAATTAAAGGAGCGATTTCCAAATCTTCACAAAACTTCATCAAACCGATATTTGAGAATCTTAGCAATTAGCCGACTTTATCTTGATAATTTTCCAAATATCCAAAGCTCGTGGGTGACTCAAGGGAGTTATATTGGGCAATTGGCACTTCTTTTTGGGGCAAATGATTTAGGTTCGACGATGATGGAGGAAAATGTGGTGGCGGCTGCTGGGGTGGAAAATCAGATGAATCAAATTGAGATGATAGAACTTATTAGAAATATTGGTGAAAATCCAGCAAAAAGAGATACATCTTATAATATTTTGGAAAAGTTTTAATCTTATTTTTTGTGTAATCTTTCTTTATGTTTTTTTCTTCTCAAAGGTTTAGTGCTTGGCAACTGAGTATTGGATTTCAAAGATACCAAATTTTTGAGCTGAAGTTTTGAGGTTATTTTAGCCTAAAAAAATTTTAAACTAAAAATAAACTTAAAGAGACCGTCATCCGTCGCATCGTCCATCGATAGGAGTTTGAGGAGCAATTTCTCATCTTCCAATAGTTTCAAAAAGGCGGAGACCCTTACCTTTTCTATATTTTTCAATTACAACTATTATTTTTCAAAAGTCCCCATAACCAACATCTTTTATCTCGGCATATTTTGGGAAAATCCCAATTGCTACCAATCAATTTTTTTTCGCTATTTTTTATTTGGGGCATATCTTTACAGACTTAGCTCCAGCGAAAACTCCTGTCCCCAAACGGAAATGTGGGCAGGGGAGATTTTTATGGCATTTGTGTTGAAGTTTTACTCAAGCATTTTAGAGAAAATAACAATAATATAATCGCTTAAATCAAAATTTAGCAAAAAATCGCTATAATCCATTTAAGCTTCGAGCTTGTTGAGTGAAGTCATTGGTTTGACGACTTGGGGACTTCACTCTCTTTTACTTTAACCGCCTCTTCTAAAAATCTCCAAAAAAAGCTTTATTGCTGACATTATATAACTAAACAGATTAAAATTCAATTAATCTATATCTAATATGTTCCAATTCTTACACATCTAATTCGATTGTGATTGTAATATTTTATTGGAATATATTTATTGATTCTTGCCGCTCCGTAATCTAATACTGTACCGTAGTGAGTTGAGCCGAGCCATTGTGTTTCACTTGACCAGTATGGATAGTTGCCTAGATTTTGAAATTCTGCTTCTACATGTGGATTGTTATCTTGGTTAAAGATGCTGATAAGTTGACTAGTATTTGGCAGATACCAATCATCGTGTCCACCCAAAACAAGATTATTACAATATCGAATTGCTGCATATTGTGAGTCATATTGAGTTGTTGGTGAATCTTGCCACTGCACAAATTTGTAGAAATCTGTAATTACATCCTTGTCATCATATCGTACAAACCGCTTGGTTTTGATAATATCATTTGTACCTTCAAGTTTATAGATTTCATCCCATTTTCGTCGCTCTGGTTCAGTCCAATGTGTTACAATTTTTGTGCCACCACACTGAGCCATCACCCATTTATCATTCTCAGCTTGATAAACAGTTCCATTTATATCAAATGGAAATACATCTGATATTGTCTCTCCTGTCTCATTGTTTTCTACTTCTAGTCTATATCTATA
>JAOZPA010000051.1 GCA_029932985.1 Campylobacterales bacterium | reverse complement strand
AGTTTTTATTCCAAATATTGATAGGATTACTCCTGATACACGAGAGGGGCAAATATATATAGAAGAAAAAGCTCATCAAGGAGACTCCCCACTATCTCATTATGGAGAGGGTGCAAAAAAGTTATTTAGAATATTGGTTCAAATTACATTGCAAAAAGATAAAAAACTTTTAATTGATGAGATAGATGCAGGTATTCACTATTCACACTTTTTAGAGTTTTGGAAAGTTATTCTAAAGGTCGCAAAAGCAAATAATGTGCAAATATTTGCAACAACTCATAATATAGAGTGTATAGAGTATTTTAAAGAGGTTTTAGAAGAGGAGGATATGAAATCTTATCAAAATCTATCAAAAACTATTACTTTAAGGAAATTACCAAATAATAGTATAAAAGCATTTACTCGTGAATTTAAAGAGTTTCAATATGAGATAGATAATGAATTAGAAATTCGTGGTGGTAAGCTATAATGCAAAAGTATCTTATTATTGTAGAGGGTAAAGCAGATATTATTTTCATTAAAGATTATCTAATATTTTTGTATTCAAATCTTAAAATTATAAAAAAATTAAGTAAAAAAAATAAAAAAGAGATAATTCTTGAATCTAATAGTATTAAAATCAAAATTTTAATTGCTGGAGGATATACAATGATTAAGGAAGATAGGTTTATCACAAGTATCAAAGAATATATTAGTGATGAATACAAAATTATTCTTATTCAAGATGCAGATGACCCTACTAAAGATGATGGAGGAGTTGAAAATCGTATGGAATATCTAAATAAGATAAATATTGAATTTAAAACTTTTCTATTTCCAAATAATAAGAGTAATGGTGATTTGGAAACTTTATTACTTCAAATAAAAAATAGTGATAAATATGATAAGTTTTTTAAATGCTATGAGGAATATATAAATTGTATTAAAAGCAATACAAAAGTAGATTTTATAGATGAATTACAAGAAGATAAGAATAAAGTTTTTAGTTATTTTACCTCATATTATGGTATGGAAAATGCTAAAGAAGAGAATAGAGAATATCTTCAAGAATATTTTGATTTTACAAGTGATAAAATTAAACCATTAAAAGAGTTTTTAAAAGCAAATTTACAATATTAAAAAAGGATAGGTAATTATATGACAATGATTAGAGTTATAAAGAGAAATGGGAGAGTTGAGCCACTTGATATACGGAAGATTCAGAAATACACATCGGGGTCTATCGATGGTTTGGAAAATGTAAATCAGAGTGAATTAGAGTTGGATGCACATATTCAGTTTCGAGATAAAATCACCACAAAAGAGATTCAAGAGACTTTGATAAAAACCGCAGTTGAAAAAATTGATGTTGACCGACCTGATTGGACATTTGTGGCGGCGAGATTATTTTTGTACGATTTGTATCATAAAGTTAGCCGTTTTACAGGATATTCTCATTTTCGAGATTATTTTGAAAAAGCGGAGGCTGAGGGGCGAATTATAAAAGGGCTTCAAAATAAGTATGATTTGGATGAATTGAATGATTATATTGATGAAAGTCGGGATTTACAATTTAATTATCTTGGTGTAAAAACTCTTTATGATAGATATTTGCTAAAAGATAAAGAGGGAAATCCAATTGAGCTTCCTCAACAAATGTTTATGGCAATATCGATGTTTTTGGCTCAAAATGAGCTAGATTCAACCTATTGGGCAAAAAAGTTTTATGATTTGTTGTCAAAATTTGAAGTGATGGTGGCAACTCCAACTTTATCAAATGCAAGGACTTATAGAAGTCAATTATCAAGTTGCTACATCGGATCGACAAGTGATAATATCGAAGGGATTTTTGATACCTATAAAGAGATGGCACTGCTTAGTAAATATGGTGGTGGAATTGGTTGGGATTGGAATCAAGTGCGAGGAATGGGTGGTGAGATTGCTGGACACAAAAATGCGGCTGGGGGTACTGTGCCGTTTTTGAAAATTACAAATGATGTAGCAATTGCAGTAGATCAACTTGGAACACGTCGTGGGGCTATCGCTGTTTATCTTGAGCCGTGGCATATTGATATAAATGATTTTTTAGATTTGAAGAAAAATTCAGGTGAGGAGAGGCGACGAGCTCACGACCTTTTTCCCGCTCTTTGGCTAAATGATTTGTTTATGAAACGAATACAAGAGGATGGACTTTGGACTCTTTTTGACCCATTTGATGTACCAAATTTAAATCAACTTTATGGTGAAAAATTTGAGAAAGAATATATAAAATATGAGAAAAATATAGAGATAAATAGTGAAAAAATCAGTGCAAAAGGGCTATGGAAAAAGATTTTGACGAGCTATTTTGAGACGGGTAATCCATTTTTGACTTTTAAAGATACTGCAAATAGAGCCAATCCAAATTCTCATGAGGGGATTATAAGAAGTTCAAATTTGTGTGTTACGGGTAATACTAAATTAGCTACGCAATTTGGATTAATATCAGCAAAAGAGCTTTTTGAGATGAATAAAAAGATAATTGCAACTTTTGACCATAGAGTTAATGGAGAGCGAGAAAATCGAGGTGTTTCAAATGCCCAATGTATAGAGATGCATAAAACAAAAGAGAATGCAAATATTTATGAAATAAAGACTAAAGATGGTTATAAAATTAAATCTACTTCTTGGCATGAATATTATATTTTAAGAGAAAAGAGTATTATCAAAATACCTTTAAAAGAGATAAAATTATCGGATAAACTGCTGATTCAATCTGCAAAAGGTCAATTTGGCAAAGAGGGTAGTTATGAATTAGGATTTTTAACGGGACTTATTGCGGGTGATGGGACTTTCTCTTCTAGTCGTAAAAAATATTCTACTTCACATATTGATTTATACAATGAAGATATGAAATTAGGAGATGTTGTATTAGATTACTCCTCCAAAATTATAAAAGATGAATATCCAAAATTGGAAAATTCCTATAATCAAGAGTTTGTAAATCAATACCCCAAACCAATAAAGCATACAGATAATAGCACAAAATTAAGATTTACAAATGTTAGATTGGGTAGAATTTTAGATAAAATTTATAATTTCAATAAAAATACAAAATTAAAAGTTCCTGATTTTATATATAAAGGAAAAGAGGAGAGTGTCAAAGGATATTTACAGGGATTATTTATCGCTGATGGGACAGTTAATGTTATAAAAAATAACAAAATTCCAACTTTTGGAATCCAACTAGCGACCATATCTGAAAATTTTTTGAATGAGATACAACTACTCCTATCTAATTTTGGAATAAGAAGTAAAATGACCGTAATGGTACGAAAAAAAGAGGATAGATTTGAATATACCAAAAAAAGCGGAGAAAAAATGGTATATGAATCTAAAACTGCTTATCGATTAAGCATAAATGGAGATAATGCTATAAAATTCATCAATGAGATAGGATTTATTGGAGTTAAGCAAGAAAAAGCTTTAAATGTACTTCTTGAACGAGAAAAAATGGGTTACCCTAAGAAAAGTAATAAAACAGAAAAGTTTGAAACTCAAATTACATCTATCATAAAAGTGGATAATGAAGATGTTTATGATACTACACAACTACTTAATCACTCTCTTATTTTTAATGGAATTGTTACAGGAAACTGTACAGAAATATTCCAGAACACTGAGGCAAATCACTACAAGATAAAAATCATTTATGAGGATGAAACTATCTCTCTTTATGAGGAGAATGATGAGATAACAACGGATGAAAATCTTGTAAAGAAAGCCAAAAATATAACTGCACTTGACCAAATAGAGGGCAAAAAGATTTACATTGTGGAGAAAGAGATGTGTGCTGGTAAGACAGCGGTGTGTAATTTGGCAAGTATAAATTTGAGTAAAATCAATACAAAAGAGGATATTGAAAGAGTTGTACCAACGGCAATTCGGATGCTTGATAATGTGATTGAGTTAAATTTTTACCCCCTACGGAAAGTTAAAGATACCAATCTTGAGAGTCGTGCGATTGGGCTTGGAGTGATGGGCGAAGCTGAGATGTTGGCAAAAAATAAAATTGAGTGGGGAAGTGAAAAGCATCTAATAAAAATTGATGAAATTATGGAAGCGGTTAGTTTTAATGCCATAAGTAGCTCATCAAATTTGGCAATTGAAAAGGGCAAATATCCAAAATTTGAAAACTCAAACTGGAGCAAGGGTATTTTCCCAATTGACAAAGCAAATGAAGATGCCAAAAACTTAGTAAATCGAGGAGGAATTTTTGGTTACACTTATGACTGGGACAAATTAAGAGAAAAAGTTAAAAAAGATGGTATGAGAAATGGTTATCTAATGGCAATCGCCCCAACCAGCTCAATCTCAATTTTGGTCGGCACAACTCAAGCGATAGAACCAATCTACAAACGAAAATGGTTTGAAGAAAATTTATCAGGTATGGTTCCTGTGGTCGTACCAAAACTTTCAGCAGAAACTTGGCATTATTACACATCCGCCTATGAATTAAACCAATTAGATTTAATCAAAGCTGGAGCTGTACGACAAAAATGGATAGACCAAGGTCAAAGTTTAAATATTTTCATCTCTCTCGATAAAGCTAGTGGCAAATATTTAAATGATATTTATATGTTAGCTTGGAAATTGGGATTAAAATCAACCTACTATTTACGAAGTCAATCCCCAGAAAGTTTGGCAGAAGATAGTGTGGCTGATAGAAGTATGGAATGTTTAGGATGTCAGTAAAATAAATTTAATACACAGATGGGGCTTTTGCCTCATCTATTTTAGCGGTGAGGGGACTTAATCATCTGCATCTGCTAGAGTTAGGGCAAACAAAACATTGACATTATTTTGAATTAAAATTGTATAAGCCTCACTTAAAGTTGAACCCGTTGTCACCACATCATCAACCAAAATTACCTCAATATCTTTCTTAAAAGTATAGTTAAAATTTCGTGGATTTTTCAGTCTAAAATTCAAAGATTTACCTGCATAGGAAACTATATTTGTAGCTCGAAGTTTTGCATATTTGGGAATTAAAAACTTACTTTTCATAGATTTTGCCAAAATTGCACTATGAGAAAAATTGGGAGTTGGGCGGTCATCAATGGGAATTGCATAAACGGCTGAGGGATAATTAAACTCTTTGGCATATTTTGCAAATGAATTTTTGGCTAAAGTTTTATAGACAGTTGAACCAAAGATGGAATATTTACTTTTTATCAAATTCTTCATCTCACTAAATTTATAAAATGAGTAAACATCAAGCCCACAAGCCAAAGTTCTTTTGAAAAGATTGGGTTGCAAAAATTTATTTTGACAACTTTTACAAATTAATTTAAATGAAATTCTACCGCAAACTAAACATCTCAATTTTAACTCTTTTCCTCCTAAAATTTATAAAAAAGTTTAAGTCCCCTCACCGCTAGATTTTTATTTAAAATAATCATCATATTTAAGGAGAAGCAAACTTTAAACCTTTTATTATAATAGCTAACTTTTGCTTTAATTTTCTCTTTCTCTCTTTATTTTAAAAGCTATATAAAAAATAGAATTTATTGCTAATTAATATATAGTGAATTAACTAAAATTGTTTTAAGTGAAATATGTTAAAATAAAATTAAATAGGGGGATTTAATGGAAATTATAAACATAAAAAATATAGTAAATCTTAGGAAACTTTTAGAAAAGATTGATGTTTCGGTTGAGGGTATAGATATTTTAGAGCCAAAAAGCACAAAAGAGCTTTTTTATATCAAAAATTTAAGAACACCAGCGGCAAATATTTTAAAACAGGATTGTTTGTCGATTGGAGCAGATTTAGCTGTCCCAAAAAATACAATTATGGGGCAGAGCGAAAAGGTAGATGCAGTTTTGATTGCAACATCTTCTCAGCTTAAAAAACTCACCACCAAAGAGAAGGCTCAACGATTTGGACTTAAAGAGTTGGCGATGGAGCTAAAGGAGCATCTAAAGAGAGAAACTTTTGAAACAAAAATTATGGGTATAATAAATGCAAATGATGATAGTTTTTTTGACAAAAGTCGATTTATGGGTGATGAGGCGATTAAAAAAATCAAACAGATGATAGATGATGGGGCTGATATGATAGATATTGGTGGGGTGTCATCTCGCCCAGGGAGTTTACCCATATCGGTGACTGAGGAACTGCAGAGAGTTAAGCCCATTATTGATGAGATTTATGAGCAGAAATTGTTTGAAAAGACTCTTTTGAGTATCGATAGTTTTCAGCCAAATGTGATAGAGTATGCTTTGCAACGGGGTTTCAAAATTGTAAATGATATTACTGGTTTGAGTGACAATAAAGTATGTGAAGTGGTGGCGAAATATGATGCAACGGTTGTGATTATGCACAAACAGGGTGAGAGTGAAAATATGCAAAAAAATCCAACTTATGAAAATTTGATTTTGGAGATTGATGATTTTTTCAAAAAACGGATAGCTAAAGCCCAAGATTATGGGATAAAAAATATTATCTTAGATGTAGGTATCGGTTTTGGCAAAACTTTAGAACACAATCTAAAACTTTTAAATTTCCTACCCCACTTTCAAAAATTTGGCTATGAGATTTTGATAGGGGCAAGTCGTAAATCGATGATAGATGAGATAGTCAAAACCCCTATTGACCAAAGATTAGCAGGAACTCTAGCAATCCATCTAAACTCCATAAATAGAGGAGCATCAATCGTAAGATGTCACGATGTCAAGGAGCATTTTCAAGCGATTAAAGTTTTTGAAAAAATTAACAATAAAACATTTTTAAATTAATAATTCATTAACATTTTCAAGATATAATTTTTTAAAACAACAAAGGGTAGAAAAATGAAAAAATTGATATTGTCAATTGCCGTGATGATTAGTTTAAATGCAAACGAGTTATTGGAGCAGGTCGATAAAAATCTGCAACCAACTTCTAGTGAAAGTTACAAAAAGTTGATAAATATTGAGCCAGACGGCACAAAAAAAGAGTTTCTACTCTATCAAGCCAAAAAAGATAAAGATAAAATGGTCTCTCTATTTTTAGAACCTGACAGCGAAAAGGGTCGAGCAACTCTTCGGCTGGGGGACAATATGTGGCTCTATATCCCAAATGTCGGGAAGCCTATCAGAATCACTTCGATGCAATCGGTGGTTGGTGGAGTTTTCAACAATAGCGATATTATGCGGTTAGATTTCACGACTGAATACAAAGTGGAGAAGCAGGAGGATAAAAATGATTATTTTTTGTTGACTCTAAAGGCAAAAACTGAAAATGTAGCTTATGATAAATTGCTGATGAAAGTTGATAAAAAAACCGTTACACCAACGGAAATTGTTTGCTATACCTCGACCGATATGTTGATTAAGACTTTGGAGTATAAAGATATAAAAGATTTTGGAAATGGGATTATGAGACCCGCAATCGTGGAGACTTTTAGCCCACTATATAAAGGTTATAAATCGATTATGGTTTATGGAAAAATCACTCCGAAAGAGTTTGCAGATGAAGCTTTTAGTTTGGATAATTTATCAAAAACTAGTGAGCTAAGACGATGAAAAAAACTCTCACTCTATGCCTATTTGTTTCGCTACTTATAAGCGATGATTATAGTTTTGATTTTGATAAAATTGAGGTGAAAAGTTATGAATATAGTGGTTATGTGAAATCTGAGCTGAAATATCAGATGATAAATGAGAATTCGCCACTCTATTCAAACCAAGATTCTATCAAGGCAAATCATAATGAAATCAGTTTTGATTTTGACTATTTCAAGGATATGTATAGAGTTGAGAGTTCGTTTGTGGGGATTTATGACAATATTGATTCGCACGAAAATAGTGAATTTGTGGTAAATGAGCTATTTTTAAAGATAAAAGCAAATGATAATTTTTCATTTAATTTTGGTAAAAAGTCTCTAAAATGGGGAAAGGGGTATTTTTTTAACCCCATCGCATTTTTGGATAGACCCAAAGACCCAACTCAGCCAGAAAATGCAAAAGAGGGTTTTGTGATGGCAGATGTGAGGTACAATAAAAGTTATGTTGGAAATCTGAAAAATATGATGGTAAATTTTATCTATATGCCAACAGGTGAGGATTTAAATAGTGATTATCACTCTCAAAATTCACATAACTATGCTTTAAAATTATATCTATTATATTTTGATACAGATTTGGAGTTTATCTATCTACACTCAAATGCAGATGAAGATAAGATAGGTTTTGACTTTTCCAAAAATTTACAAACAAATTTTGAAATCCACGGCGAATTTGCAAAAGAGGAAAATGGCTACCACTCCTATCTTTTAGGTTTAAAATATTTAACTACCACCGATTTAACAATCACTTCAGAATATTTTTACCAATCAAACGGCTTAAATGAGAATGAGATGCTACTCTTGCCCAAAACTCAACCCTTTTCAGCTCAAAAATATTTTATAAATAAATTTTTACAAAAAGAGCCTTATGATATCTTATATTTTAATGTTTATTATAAAAATATCTTAAATACGGCAGATAAAAGTCACTTAGACACGGTGGGATTTACATATCAATTTAAAAATAATTTCACCACTGAATTTTCATATAATCAAACTTTTGGAGATGATTCTAGTGAATTTGGCAAAAAACTTAGTGATAAATTTTTATGGGGCAAAGTTAGTTGGTTTTTCTAACTTTTGCCCAATTAAATAAGGGGGTAAAATGAATATTGATGAGATTATAAAACAGCGGGAGTCGTGGTATGAGTGGAAAAATATCGTCGCTCGTCGTAAGGCTTTGAAGCGATTGCCCAATCTTGAGGCAAACTATAAAATAGATGATATTATCAAAATCGATGTGGATATTGATGAAAAGTTGTTGCTGGAGGTGGCGAAAACTCTAAAGCCGTGGCGAAAAGGTCCATTTCAGATTAATAATATGTTTATCGATAGTGAATGGCAAAGTTTTTTGAAATATAACCTGCTAAAACCCCATTTTGATATTCGTGGAAAACGGGTGGCAGATGTGGGCTGTAATAATGGCTATTATATGTTTAGAATGTTGGCAGAAAATCCTGCAAAAATTGTGGGTTTTGACCCCTCACCGATATTTAAATCTCAGTTTGATTTTATCAACCATTTTGTTAAAAGTGAGATAAAATATGAGATGTTGGGTGTGGAGCATCTGCCATTTTATAAAACAAAATTTGAGGTGATTTTTTGCCTTGGGGTGTTGTATCACAGGAGCGACCCGATTGCTACACTTAAAGAGTTGTACAAAGGTTTGGTGAATGGGGGGGAGCTTATCATCGATACATTTATGATTGATGGCGAGGGGGAGATGGCTCTTATTCCAAAAGATAGATATTCCAAAATTCCAAATATCTATTTTATTCCCACCGTTAATGCTTTTAAAAATTGGTTAAATAGAGCAAAGTTTAAAGATATTGAGGTGCTTGAAATCGTGCCAACTCAACTAAATGAACAAAGAAGTACAGAGTGGATTTTGGGTGAAAGTTTGAATGATTTTTTGGATAAAGACAATCCTAATTTAACTATTGAAGGCTATCCTGCACCAAAGCGAGTTTATATAAAAGCGATTAAATAGGTTTAATTTTATTTATCTTCTAGTAAATTAATCTTAATTTGAGAAAAAATCACCTCCTAATTTAAGTTGATTGAAATAATTTTTAACTTTCAACTTAATTTTTAAGTAACTTCATATATAATATCAAGTAAATTTAATTATTAAAGGTTTATTTAATGGCACATAAGTATGCAAATTATGAAGATGTTGATCAGCAACAGTTACAGCAGGATATAGATGAGATTAAAAGCTCACTTGGGGCAGTTGGTGAGGAGGATTATCAGCATTTGTTGAAATTGGAGAGATGGGGACGAGGAGCAACTTTGTCTGGATTTTTTCTCATTTTTCTAATCACTTTTTTTAATATATCCTCATTTGGATTTTGGATAATTGGGCTTATCGCTGCGGTATTGATAGGTGTTGGAAATGTTGGACGATGGGCAAATGTGGCTCATCCTGTTTTGCATGGAGCTTATGATAAAGTTCCAAATATTCCTGAAAAATACAAAAAAGATGTTTTTGCTAGTGGAAATAGAAGATGGATAGATTGGTTTGATTGGATTAAGCCAGATGCGTGGGTTTTTGAGCATAATATTATGCACCACTACCATTTAGGTGAGGATGATGACCCAGATAATGTGGAGCGAAATATGACTTGGCTTCATGAGGCAAAAATTCCAATGTTTATGAAATATGGTTTTGTTTATATTTTTGCAGCTTTTTGGAAGTTCACATATTATGCTCCAAATACACTTAGAATTTTGGAAAACAAAGAGAGACGACGACGAAAAGAGCCAGAAACTTTGGAGTATGAGGTGAGTCCATTTACTAAAAATGGAGCAATTTTATGGAAAGAGTATCTTTTGCCTTATGCAATATTTCACTTTATCGTGTTGCCACTTCTGTTTTTGCCATTTGGTTTTGCAGCAGTTTTAAATGTTCTTGTGATTTTACTTATTGCTGAAATTGTTGCAAATATGCACTCATTTTTGGTTATTGTTCCAAATCATTCAGCTGAAGATATTTACCAATTTAGCACACCTCATAAAACTCAAGGTGAATATTATCTACGACAAATTATGGGAAGTGTGAACTATGATACGGGTACAGATTTGATAGATTTTGCTCACGGATTTTTAAATTATCAAATAGAGCATCATCTTTTCCCAAATATGCCTCATAGTTTTTACCAAAAAATGCAACCGATTGTTAAAGATATTTGTAAAAAACATAATTTAGAATATCGACAAGAATCTGTATTTAAAAGAATTGGAATGACAGTTGAGCTGATGGTTGGAAATTCTAAAGTTCTTAGAGTAGATGGAATATAGAAATCTATTTTTTCAAAGGTGGGCTTTTATGCCCACTACAAATTACAAATCTACAATATAAGCACCCTTAAATCTACCATTTCTAATAAACTTTTTAGCCTCTTTATGTGTTTTAAATTTATTCACAACCACTTTATATAAAGTTTTTCTCTCTCTTACCACTTTAAAAACTTTTGGTGAAAATCTTTTTAAATTTCGTGTCTTGATAAAATTAACTGTCCTCTCTTTGCTTGAAAATGAAGCTATCTGAACTTGTATCTTACCATTTTGATTTTTAAAAAATTTCCGTTTGAAACTTTGAGTTTTTATCCCCCCTATCACATTTTTTCGTTTTTTGATATGGGTAGATAAAACTTTTATCTTAATATCTGTGATACCTTGGTCAATAATTCCCAATTTTTTAGCTGCCCCATAGGACAAATCCAACTGCCGTTTTTTCACAAATGGACCTCTATCATTTACTCTAACTGTGACTGTTTTATTGTTTTTGATATTTGTAACTTTGATAAGAGTGTTGAGTGGCAAAGTTTTGTGGGCTGCGGTGAGATTGTACATATTGTATTTTTCGCCAGAAGCGGTTGAGCGACCGTGAAAATCTGTGCCATACCAACTAGCAACACCTTTAAAAATTTTGCCAATACTCACATCTTTTGGATAATATTTTATCCCATTTACAACATAAGGTTTCATGGTTTGCTTATACATATTAAATGTAAAACTACGATTTGCTTGAATAGTTGATATAGTAATTGCTAAAAATATCACAATTTTTATCAAACTATTTTTTTCTTTTAAAATTTTCATAAAATTCTTTCCTAAATTAAAATTTAGCCATAATAGCAAAAAAATATTTTGAATTAAATTAAATTTTGTTGAGGAAAGTAACAAAACAGCAAAAAAGCATAAATTTTTTAATAAAAAAAAGATTTTTCAATAATTTTCTAAAAAAAAAATATTATATTTTGAGCGAAATTGGATAAAATTTATTTTTAATTTCTCATTTTTGCCTACTCTAACTTTAAAAAATAGAAAAATTTGATATAATTAGAATCAAAAAAACTAGGATAAATATTAAGTGAAAAAAATTTTTTTTAAAACTTTTGGTTGTCGGACAAATATTTATGATACAAATATTATGATGTCAAATATAAAAGATTTTAACATTGTAGCAGATGAAAATAGTGCAGATTTTATCATAATTAACTCTTGTACAGTTACAAATAAAGCAGATAGTTCCACTCGAAACTATATCAATAAAATGAATAAACTTGGCAAAAAAACTTTTTTAGCAGGTTGTGGGGCGATTAGCAAAGGTTCACAACTTTTTAATGATAAAAAAATCTTTGGGGTGCTAGGACATTCTGAAAAACAAAACATTAATCAACTTCTCCACTCCACAGATGGATTTTTTGAGATTGGAGATTTACACTCAATCGACCAAACAATCGTCACAGATTTTCAAAACAAAACAAAAGCTTACATCAAAATTCAAGAGGGTTGCAACTTCAAGTGCAGTTACTGCATCATCCCCTCCGTTCGTGGCGGGGCAAGAAGTCAAGCAGAACATAAAATACTCACCCAAATCAAAACTCTAGCCCAAAATGGCTATGGTGAATTTGTCTTAACTGGCACAAATATAGGGAGTTACGGCAAAGATACAGGTTCAAATATTGCCAAACTCATCAAAAAAATTTCACTAATCAATGGTGTAAAAAGGGTTCGTGTGGGGTCTCTTGAACCTAGCCAAATCGATGATGAATTTATAGAGCTACTAAATGAAAATTTTTTGGAGCAACATCTGCATATCGCTTTGCAACACACCAGCGAAAAGATGCTTAGAATTATGAGGCGAAAAAATAGCTTTGCCAATGACATAAAACTTTTTCAAAAAATTGCTCAAAAAAATATCACTCTCGGTACAGATTTTATTGTGGGGCATCCATTTGAAAGTAGCGATATTTGGCAAGAAGCTCTAGTGAAATTTAGGGAGTTTCCTATTACTCATCTGCATGGTTTTACCTTTAGTCCCCGAGCCGATACTCATTCTGCTACTTTGAAAAGTGATGTAAAGGGTGATGTGGCAAAAAAAAGATTAAAACAGTTAGAGGAGATTACAAAAGAGAAAAATTTCGAGTTTAGAAAAAATTTGACAACTCCCTTGTCTATTTTGGTAGAGGAAAAAAATGGTGAATATTTTAGAGGCTATGACCAATATTTTAATAAAATTTTGATAGCTTCAGATGAGGATATTTTAAAAAATTGGATAGAGATAAAAAACTTTGAGGTAACAGATGAAACAAATTTTGCAAAATTTTAAGGACTTAAGTAGAAATGTTAAAATAATTATTATAGCTTCAATTATTTTATTGATTTTGGGGACTTATGGAATATTAAGAGAGAGTCGAAGCTATATTGATTATGATAGATATGAACTGCTGTTGGAAAATAAAAGTATTCAAAAGATAAAACTTATTGAGGATGAAATTGTTTTTTATACCAAAAAAAGAAAAATTTATATTATTCCACGAGATGCGATTGATATAAAAGAGCTTATAAAAATTATGCCTATTGAAATCTCATATCGAAGCAGTTTTTGGAACTATTTGATGTTGACTTTGATGATTCTATCCGCTTTAATGATATTTGTTTTTATTGCGAGATATATTGATGAGGAGGATACTAAAAAGAGAAAAGAGAAGGAGAAAAATGCAAAGGCTCAAGGGGCGAAGAAGAATAAAACTGCAAACATAAATAATAGTCCAATTAAACCTGTCACTTCTGAAATTAAGTTTGAAGATGTTGCGGGGATTAAAGATGTCAAAGAGGAGCTTAGTGAAATTGTCGATTTTCTCAAAAATCCTCAAAAATATAAAGAGTATGGAATTAGTTTGCCTAAAGGTGTGCTTTTAGTTGGACCTCCGGGGGTTGGAAAAACAATGTTGGCAAAGGCAGTAGCTGGTGAAGCCGATGTACCATTTTTTTATCAAAGTGGTTCATCATTTGTGGAAATTTTTGTGGGTGTAGGTCCAAAAAGGGTTCGTGAACTTTTTTCTCATGCCAAGAAACACTCACCATCTATAATTTTTATTGATGAGATAGATGCCGTAGCAAAAAGTAGGGTTGGGCGAAATGAGGAGCGAGAAAGTACACTAAATCAACTTCTTACAGAGATGGATGGTTTTGAGAGTAGCAACGGTGTAATTGTGATAGGAGCGACAAATAAGATAGAGGTGATTGATGATGCACTTCTTCGGGCTGGGAGATTTGATAGGCGAGTTCATCTGGGATTTCCTGATGTGGGCGAGAGGGAAAAGATTTTGGAAATCTATATGAAAAACAAAATTCATTTTGTGAATTTAGTAGATGTTGCGAAGATGACGGTAGGATTTAATGGGGCGTCACTGGCAACTTTGGTAAATGAAGCGACCATAAATACCCTAAAGCGAGATTCTAAAGTGGTGGAATTATCAGATTTTTTAGAAATTAAAGATAAAGTTTTATTTGGTAAAAAAAGAATTTTAAGTTTTTCAGATGAGGAGAAAAAAATCCAAGCGACCTACCAATCGGCAAAAGCTATATGTGCTTATTGGTTTGAGGTAGATTTTGAAAAAATTTCTCTAATTAGCGGTTTTGGTATTAAAGAATTTGATAGAGAGATTACATCTAAAACTCAAATGTTAGCAAAATTAAAGGTTCATCTTGCAGGTTTTGTGGTGGGCAAAATTATCTATAATGAGACATTTACAAACTCAAAAGAGGATTTACAAAAAGCAAAACTTTTAGCAAATGATATGATAAAAATATTTGGAATGGGAGATAATTTAATTGAATCCTACAAAGATGCTTCTAATTTAATAAATTCAAATATTGAGGAGCTTGAGGAGTTTCTGACAAATAGCAAAAATATGATTTTTACAATCAGAGATATTTTAATTCAAGAGGAATCAGTTAGCAAAAAAAGAATGAAAGAGATTTTAGAGGAAAAGTATTAAAATAAGGAGCAAACAGATGAAAAAATTACCAATTGGCAAGAGTAATTTTAAAGCAGTGATTGAAGATGGAGATTATTTTGTGGATAAATCCCTGTTTATAAAAGAGGTAATTGATTCAAGTTCGCAGACGAGTTTGGTTATGCGACCACGGCGATTTGGGAAAACTTTAAATCTTTCGATGCTTCGATATTTTTTTGAAAATGGTGAATCTAAAACCACAAATGAAAAACTTTTTGAAAATTTAGCGGTTTATAAAGAGGATGTTTTTAAGCAAGATTTTGCCAATTATCAGGTAATATATCTGACTTTCAAGGATGTTAAATCAGATAATTTTGAGGATTCTTTAGAGGGGATAAAGGGGCTTATTAGTGAGGAGTTTGGTAAATATTATGCACAAATTTCTAAATTAACTCTTTCTCCAAAAGATAGGATAGATGCTGATAATATTTTGTATTGTAGAGGTTCTAACAAAACTTATGAAAACTCTTTGAAACTTTTGTCTAAAATTTTATCTAAAATTTACAATCAAAAGGTGGTGATTTTGATAGATGAGTATGATAC
>JAOZPA010000169.1 GCA_029932985.1 Campylobacterales bacterium | reverse complement strand
CATAAAACTAATTCCAGCTAAAGGCTCAATCTCAGGATATGCGATGTTTGAAGGAAGTGTTGAAAATGCAGGGATAATAATCTCATTAGAAAGCACCGACCAAGAAGCAATCACCGCAAAAGATGGGTCATTTATCATAAACAATATCGAAAGCGGAACATATAATCTCAACTTCACAGACTCCAACCACAAAGCAATCAGAAAAATGGTAACTGTTATCCGTGGAGCAAATAGCTATATGGGAACAGTAGAGCTTGAGAAAAGTGTAGGTAGTGTTAAAGTTAAAATTGTTGACAATAATGATAAACCTATTCCAGATGTAAATCTTGCAATTCAAGATACCACAGTTTCAACCCCAACATTTACCACTTTTGCAGATGGAATTGCTATACTTTCAGGTATTCCTATGGGCGAACACATAATCAAAATGATGAAAGAAGGATACCCCGATAGCACAAAAAACATAAATATCACTTCTTCATTTTTGGATATTTCCAATGAGCCAATAGTATTAGGAATCACAAATTGTGAAATAGGAGAAAAGTTAATAGATGGAAAATGTGTTGCAAATACTCCACCCGTTGCAGAAGCTGGAGCTGATAAAACCATAGAAGTAAATAAAGCTATCACTATTTCAGGAAGTGGGATTGATAATGATGGAACTATCGTCTCTTATGAATGGAAAATAGGCTCAACTGTTCTAGCCACAACATCTTCATTTACATATAATCCAAAAACAGTTAGCACAAATACTTTAATTTTAACAGTAACAGATAATAGCGGAGCAACTGCTACTGATAGTATGATAATTACAGTTAATGCTTCTGTAAATCAACCATTTATCACAAGATGGAAAACAAATAATGAAGGAAAATCTGAAAATAACCAAATCACAATTCCTACAAATAGTGAATATATATATAACTATGATATAGATTGGGGAGATGGAACAACTGATGATGGAGTTACGGGAGATATTACACATAGCTATGAAACAATTGGAACTTATACAGTTGAGATATCAGGTAATTTTCCTCATCTTTATTTTTCGGAATATAACTACGGTGGTACTATTCATGACTCTTTTAAACTATTGTCACTTGAACAATGGGGAAATATTCAGTGGAAATCTATGAAAAGTATGTTTAAAAATTGTAAAAATATGGTAATTAATGCTATAGATATTCCAAATCTATCTAATGTAACAGATATGAGTGCTATGTTTGAAGGTGCAACCTCATTTAATCAACCTCTTAATAGTTGGAATGTATCTAATGTTACTAATATGGATAAAATGCTTAGGAATACAACCTCATTTAATCAACCTTTAAATAGTTGGGATGTTTCTAAGGTTACTACTATGTATGAAATGTTTCAAGATGCAAAATTATTTAACCAACCTCTAAATAATTGGAATGTATCTAATGTTACTGATATGGCTAGTATGTTTGTTGGTACAACTGCATTTAATCAACCTCTTAGTAATTGGAATGTTTCTAATGTTACTAGGATGTCATATATGTTTTGGAATGCAATTTTATTTAATCAGCCATTAAACAGTTGGAATATGTCTAGTGTTACTGATATTTGGGCTATGTTTTTTAAGGCAAAAGCATTTAATCAGCCTTTAAATAATTGGGATGTATCGAATGTTACTTCTATGGGAGCTGTATTTAGTGATGCAAATGCATTTAATAGAGATATCAGTAGTTGGAATGTATCTAATGTTACTCGTATGTATAGAATGTTTTTTCATGCAAGTTCATTTAATCAAAATATAGATAATTGGGATGTATCTAATGTTACAGGTATGTATTATATGTTTCGTGAGGCAAGTTCATTTTCAAATCAAGATTTAAGTGGTTGGAATGTTGATAAAGTAACTAGCCATACAGATTTTGGCACAGATTGGGGAAGTGGAAATAGCGAACCAAATTGGCAAGATTAACAAATCCCGTAGGGTGCGATTTTATCGCACCAATTTTGGTTTAATTTAGCAAATAATATTTTTTATTTTTGACAAAAAAACCAATCTGTTATTTGATATTAATTTGGTGCGAAAAAATCGCACCCTACAATTTCCGTTTGGGGACTTAAATCAAAATTATAAAATTAGGAATTAAAAATGACAAATGAAGAGTTATTAAAAGAGAATGAAGAATTAAAAAAAGAGGTTTTAGAATTAAAGGGGATCAAAAGAACTGTTCCTAAAATATCAACTTATAGTTTTAGTAGAATTAATGATACAATTTTGGAAAATTTAGTTAATATTGAAAAAAATTATAATCGATCTGTTTTTGACAAATGGTTTAATTTTGAGTATGAGATAAATAGGGATGAGGCAAAATTTTTGAGTGATTTGATAGAAAAAAATGAGCCATTAATTTTTAATTATCACGAGGAGGATTTGAAGGCAAATTTTATTGTACCATTGATTAATAAAGTTAATTTTTTTATGATGAAAGCAAAAATTAGAAATTTTTATCACGAACCATTAATCTATAAATCTAAAAACTTTATCTTTAATGGAAAAGTAGATTTAGTAGTTTCTCGTGGTTTAGAAAAAGCAAAAAAACCCTATTTTTTCATCCAAGAGTTCAAAAAAGGTGAAGAGTTTGGAAATCCACGACCGCAACTTTTGGCAGAGATGATTTCGGCGGTGGAACTCAATAAAACTAAAAGTATTCAAGGAGCTTTTATAATTGGCGAAAGCTGGAGATTTGTAATTTTGGAAAAATTGGGAGTTGATAAATATCAATATTTTATATCTCAATCTTTTAATAGCACTAAAATAGATGAATTAAAAGGAATTTATAGAAATCTACAATTTGTCAAAAATGAGATAATTGAAATGGTACGACAAGAAAAATAAATTTCCGTTTGGGGACTTAAATCAAAATTATAAAAGTAGGAATTAAAAATGACAAATGAAGAGTTATTAAAAGAGATTAAAGAATTAAAAAAAGAGGTTTTAGAATTAAAGGGGATCAAAAAAACTATTCCTAAAATTCCCACCTTTAGTTTTAGTCAAATTACAGAAGATGAGTTAAATAGTGTTGTTGATATTGAGGAAAATTTGTACAACGAAACTATTTTTGATGAGTGGTTCAATAATGATATTGTCGTGAGTGAGGAGACGGAGGATTTTTTAATGAAATTATTGAAAAAAAATATAAAATTGATTTTTTCTTATCACGAAGATGATTTGAAGGTTTATTTTCTGACCCCTATTTTTAATAAAGTTGATTTTTTCTCTTTTGAGGATAATATAAGAGCTTTTTATGAAAATATTTTGACCTATAAAACTGATAAATTTATTTTTAATGGCAGAGTGGATTTTATGTTTGCAAAAGGTTTGAAGCGAAGTGAAAAACCCTATTTTTTTATTCAAGAGTTCAAAAAAGCAAAAAAACCCACAGACCCCGAACCGCAACTTTTGGCTGAAATGATTTCAGCGGTGGAATTAAATAAAACCACAACTATTCGTGGAGCTTTTATAATGGGCAAGGATTGGTATTTTGTGATTTTAGAAAAATTGGGAGTGGATAAATATCAATATTTTATAAGCAAACCTTTTGATAGCACCGATATAGAAAAACTGAAAGGGATTTATAAAAATTTACAATTTGTCAAAAATGAAATAATAGAGATGGTACGACAAGAAAAATAGATTTCCGTTTGGGGACTTAAATCAAAATTATAAAATTAGGAGTTAAAAATGACAAATGAAGAGTTATTAAAAAAGAATCAGGAATTAGAAAAAAGAATTCTAGCACTAGAAGGGATTAAAACAGAAATTATTCCTGGAGTTAAAACATATAGTTTTAGTAGAATTGATGATGCTGATTTAGAAGAATTGGTGGATATTGAGGAGATTTTTGATAATAAAACTATTTTTGATGAATGGTTTAATTTTAAATATGAGATAAGTGATGAAGTGGCAGATTTTTTGCAGAAATTACTGGATAAAAATGGTCAACTGATTTTTAATTATTATGAGGAAGATTTGAAAATGAATTTTTTAGCTCCTTTGATTAATAAAGTTGATTTTTTTATGATAAAAGATAAAATAAGAAATTTTTATGATGCTCCGTTGACCTATAAAACTGATAAGTTTATTTTTACTGGTTCAACAGATTTTATGATTTCATCAGGAATTAAACGAGCTAAAAAACCATATTTTTTTATTCAAGAGTTTAAAAAGTCTAAAAAGCCAACAGACCCTGAACCGCAACTTTTGGCAGAGATGATTTCGGCGGTGGAACTAAATAAAACCA
>JAOZPA010000050.1 GCA_029932985.1 Campylobacterales bacterium | reverse complement strand
AAATTAGAATTGCTGGACAATGAGGCCTTAAACCCCATCGCCTCAAAGATTCAGGATTAGAAATTAAATAATATCCAATTTTTATTGAATTCCTATTCCTTAAAGCATCATTCCTTTTATGATAAAGAAAATCATAGCAGATAAAAAAGCAGCCGCGGGGACAGTTATAACCCATGCTCCAGCGATTTTTTTAACCATATCTCGCTTAACATATTTTACTTTCTCAGCACTTTTTAGCACTTTTTTAGCATTTTTTATCATCTTTTCTTCATCCTCAATCAGTTTATAAAGTTCAACTATTCGTTCATAATCATTTTGAGTTTTAGTATCTTTATCTTGAAAAGCTTTTAATTCACTTTTATAAGCATTTAAAGTTTTCTGCTCATCTTCAAGCTCCTCTTTCTCTTTTTCGATAAAATCAATATCTTTTTTTTCATCCATCCACTCTCTCAAAAATCCAACACCAAAAACACCACCAACTGCAATATGAGTCGAACTTACAGGAAGTCCTAATTGACTCGCTATTACTACTGTAATTGCCGCTGCCATCGCTATTGAGTAAGCTCTAATTTGGTCAAGTTCTGTGATTTCACTTCCCACAGTTTTGATGAGCCGTGGTCCATAAAGAGCTAAACCCAATGCAATTCCAATCGCTCCAATCATCATAACCCACAATGGAATTGCTGTTTTTGCAGAGATTGCTTGATTTACTATCGCATCATTTACAGCGGCTAGGGGACCTATGGCATTTGCTACATCATTTGCCCCATGAGCAAAACTTAAAAGTGCTGCTGCAAAAATCAAAGGAATCGTAAAGAGTTGATTTATCGATGCTCTCTCATTTGTTAAGGTATCTGCTTTTTTTGCAATCATCGGTTTTATTATAAAAAATACTCCCACAGAAATTATACCACCAATTCCCAAAGCTGTTATCAAATCCAATTTTATAATTTTTTTCATACCCTTAAGCATTAAATAGGTAGAGAAAGCCAAAACCATAATGGAGATAAGAAGTGGAACCCATTTTTTGGCAGATTCTATTCTATCCTCTTGGAAAATAATTTTTTTCTTAATTGTATATAAAAACCCAGCAGCGATTAAACCTCCTAAAACGGGAGAGATTATCCACGAAGCAGCAATTTTACCCATCGTACCCCAAGCAACTACTCCAAAACCAGCAGCAGCAATTCCTGCCCCCATAACTCCACCCACAATTGAATGAGTCGTAGAAACGGGAGCTTTAAAATAGGTAGCAATATTTAGCCACAAAGCCCCAGCCAAAAGTGATGCAGTCATCGCATAGATAAAAATCTGAGTATCAGCTATCATAGATGGGTCGATAATACCTTTTTTGATGGTTTTTACAACTTCACCACCAGCAATCAAAGCCCCCGCCGTCTCAAAAATAACTGCTATAATAATTGCCCCAACCAAAGTCAAAGCTTTAGAACCCACCGCAGGTCCGACATTGTTTGCTACATCATTTGCCCCAATATTCATCGCCATATAAGCACCAAAAAGTGTAGCTACTGCCAAAAATGTAGCATTTGGAACACTTCCATTTGAGTGCAAACTATAAAACATCACTCCCACCATAAATATCAATCCTAAGCCCAATCGCATAAAATCCATACCACTACTTTTTCTCGCCTTTTTTTCCATTTTACTAATGGTTGACACTTCCATAATTTCCGCCTTTAAATAAAGTTTTCATAATCAAATAATAATCAATTTATGCTTAAAGTTTTTATTGTACATCGTGAAACAATTGTAAAATTTTAAAAATAAAAATTTTTTGAGATAATTTTGCAATTGATTAGGTTTCTTGCTAAATACTAAGGCATTTTTAAAGATGAATTAATTAGATTTTGGGTATAATGCACAGTTAAATAAAAAAATTTAATTAAGGAAAATACTGAATGTATGCTATTATTAAAAATGGTGGAAAGCAATATAAAGTTCAAGAGGGAGATTATTTGAATCTCGATTTGCTTGACGCCGAACCAAGCGATGAAATCGTAGTTAGTGAAGTTCTTGCTGTAAATGATGGGAATTTGAAGATTGGAACTCCATTTTTGGAGGGGGCTAAAGTTATACTTGAAGTGAAAAGTCACGGAAAAGATAAAAAAGTTATCATCTATAAAAAAAGAAGAAGAAAAGATAGTAAGCTTAAAAAAGGCTTCAGGCGACAACACACAAGAGTTGTAGTAAAATCAATAACTGTAGAAGGATAGAGAATGGCACATAAGAAAGGTCAGGGTAGTACCCAGAATAATAGAGATTCAGCTGGTAGAAGATTAGGTGTTAAGAAATTTGGCGGAGAGTTTGTGAGAGCTGGTAACATCATAATCAGACAAAGAGGCACAAAAGTTCACCCAGGAAATAATGTAGGAATGGGAAATGACCATACACTATATTCTTTAATTGATGGTAATGTTAAATTTGAGATAAAAGACAAAAAACGAAAAAAAGTTTCTGTTTATTCTGCATAATTAATCAAGTCTTGCTGAGTATTTGGCAAGACTAGCTAATTAAAATTAAAGAAAGATTGATTTTTTATATTTTTTATGATATACTTAAATTATCTATAATATATTATCGGGCGGTAGCTCATCGGTATGAGCACTCATTCGAGTAGTGAGAAGGTAGTGGGTTCAACTCCCACCTGCCAAAGTATAAAATTTTTTATATTTTGGCAGGTTGGACTATCCATTTTTTATTTTATATTTAAATAATAAAGAAAATATGTCTAAAGAAAAATGCTTATACTATAAGCACAAAAAAAATCATGATGAAATTGTAGAATCTTATTCTCATTTAGAAAACACTCTATTACTCTCTATAAAACAATCCGATAATATTATAAAAGATGAAGATGTTAAAATTCATAATAGATTATTAACACTACTTTTAGGAATTTATGCAGAAACTTTTTTAACCTCTTTTATATATGAATCACATTATAAAACAAAAATACCATATTTTGAGGAGGAACAAATTAAAAATATTTTAGATATAAAAATAGAAGAAGATAAGTGGGAATATGTTATTAAATATTCAATGGAAAAAAAATATGGAGAGTTAAATAGATAAAATAAATTTTAAAAAATGGGCAAAAGAGCAGAAAGAAAAATATGAAAGAGGGAAGCAAGATAAAATGGAAAATATTCAAAAAATTCTAATAATAACCAATTCTCTCTGTACTATTGTAGTAGAAAAAAATTAAAAGGTTTCAAAGTGTTTATAGATAATGTTAATTTAAAGCTATGTTCTGGCAAAGGCGGAGCAGGGGCTAGTTCTTTTAGAAGAGAAAAGTTTGTAATAAAGGGCGGTCCTGATGGTGGTGATGGTGGAAAAGGTGGCAATATAAATTTTGTTGTAAGTCTAAGTTGCCACACACTTGCAAATTTTAGAGGGCTTAGAACTTTAAAAGCCAAAAATGGAAACCCAGGGGAGACTAGAAAAAAAAGTGGCAGAATGGGTGAAGAGTTAAATATATTAGTGCCTCCAGGGACTCAGGTTTTGGATGCTGAAACTAAAGAGGTATTATTAGATTTAACCGAAGATGATGAAAAAGTGAAATTTTTGGAGGGGGGCAAAGGGGGGCTTGGTAATTGGCACTTCAAAAAAGCAACCAATCAAGCACCGACATATTGTCAACCAGGGCTTAAGGGTGAGTGTAGAGATGTGAGATTGGAGTTAAAATTAATCGCCGATGTTGGATTGGTTGGATTTCCAAATGTTGGCAAATCTACCCTTATTTCAAGACTTTCAAATGCAAGACCAGAGATTGCAAATTATGAATTTACGACTCTTACTCCAAATTTAGGTGTGGTCGATATTGACTATTTAAACTCTTTTGTAATGGCAGATATTCCAGGAATTATTGGAGGGGCAAGTGATGGAAAAGGTTTGGGAATTCAATTTTTAAAACATATTGAGAGAACAAATTTTTTACTTTTTATGCTTGATATTGCCCACTACGAAACACTTTTGACTCAATATGAAACTTTGCAAAATGAGGTTAAAAGATTTTCAGAAAAATTAAGTGGTTCAAAATTTGCAATAGCAATTACAAGAGTGGATATTTTTGATAATGATATCAACAATGAAAAGATTGAGGAGTTTTTGACTCAAATTAATTTAAAAAATTCTACTAAAAATATATATAAATTCAATGAAAATTTAAAATATTTTTACCAAGAAAATGAGTTTGAGGGACAGTTAGATTACAGTAAATCTCTTTTTGTAACTCCCATCTCGTCAGTTACTAATGTAAATATTGACCCAATAAAATATGCTTTAAATGATTATTTGAGAGATTAAATTGGAACAATTAAATGTAACAAATTTTTTAGTAATTAAAGAAGCTAAATTTGATGTTGCTAGAGTTAATGTAATAATTGGCTCTCAAGCAACAGGAAAAAGTATTTTAATAAAACTTCTCTATCTTTTTAGAGAGGTAATTAGTCAAACTTTTTTAACTTTTATCGAAAATCAAGAATTAGAAGAAGATTATTTTAGTAGAATAAAAAACTCATTTAAAGAATATTTTCCTAAATATACTTGGGCAAATAAAGAGTTTGAAATTATCTATATAAGAGATGAAATAGAGATAAAAATTACTAAAACTTCCTTAGAAAAAGATATTGAAATTGAATTTTCTCAATATTTCTCTGATGAATTTAAAAAATTAAAAAAACAATATGAAGAATTTTTAAATTATACTGATGAATATAATAATTATATTTTTTCTAATTTTGATGAATTTGAGGAACAAATATTTTATAAAGAATTAGGATTGTATAAATATTTTATCAATGAATCAATTTTTATACCTGCAAATCGCTCTTTTTTTGCAAACATTCAAAAAAATATATTTTCTTTTTTAAATCAAGGTATAGAGATTGATTCATTTATGAAAAAATTTGGTTCACAATATGAAAATACAAAAAGATATTATTCTAATAAAGTGATGATAAAATTTTTAGAAAAAGAAAAATCTTATCCAAAAATAAAAAGGATTGTAGATAATATCTTAAATGGTAGTTATTTGCAGAAAAATAATAAAGATTGGATAGAATCAAATGGAAATATTATTAATCTTTGTGATGCTTCATCTGGTCAACAAGAATCATTACCAATGTTACTAATTTTATCTATATATGCTTTTTTTGATAATAATAAGCAAAATATCTATTTTGTGGAAGAGCCAGAAGCTCATCTTTTTCCAACTTCTCAAAAAGAGATAGTTTCGCTTTTTGGTTTTCTTTATAATCAAAATCAGGATATTATTATAACCACTCACAGCCCCTATATTTTGGTGGCATTAAATAATCTCATATTGGCAAATGATGTCAAAAAAGAGAAAGGTAGTGAAGCGATTAAAAATTTAGTAGATGAGGAGTTTTGTATAGAGTTTGATGATGTCAGAGCCTATACCATAGAAGATGGAAAACTTATCACTATTTTAGATAAAGAAACAAGATTAATCGGCACAAATATTATTGATTCAGTCTCAGATGATTTTAGTAATACTTTTGATGATTTACTGTCATTGCAACAGGATTGGGAATGATTTCTAATTGTAATGAAATCACAAAAAATAAAATTGTTTTAGCTAAAGAAAATGGAAGAACTTTTAAGATAAATAACAAATCTAAATTTGCCATAAATAAAGTAAAAGTTGATAACTGCTACATAAAATCAAACAAAATAGAAAAATGCGATTATCTATTTGAGATTATAAAAAATGAGAATATAATACAAATTTTTTATGTTGAGCTAAAAGGTAAAGAGCTTAAAAAAGGTATGGAGCAGTTAGAATCAACAATGAGATATTGCAAAACAATACACAAAAACATTAAGAAACAGTGTCATATAGTACTTTCAAGAGTTCCAAAATTTGGAGCAAAATCACAGCAAGAGAAAGTAATTTTTGAACGAAAGAATAGAATTAAACTTTTTATAAAATCAACACAACAAGAATTAATTATATAAGATGTTTATTTCAATAATTATTCCTACATTTAATAGAGCCTCTTTTTTACGGAGTTCTATCAATTCCATATTAAATCAAACATATCAAAAATTTGAAATTATTGTAGTTGATGATGGTTCTACTGATAATACAAAAGAGGTTATAAAAGAGTTTCCTCAAATTAGGTATTTTTATCAAAAAAATGCTGGAGTGAGCCAAGCTAGAAATTTGGGGATAAAAAAGGCAAAATATGAGTATATTGCTTTTTTGGATTCTGATGATGAGTGGAAAAAAGATAAATTAGAGATTCAAATAGCTTTTCATAAACAAAATCCAAATATTTTAATATCACATACTGATGAAACTTGGATACGAAACGGCAAAGAGATAAAAAAGAAAAATTATCAATCTAAACCTCAAGGTTTCTGTTTTTTAGAGAATTTAAATTTTTGTAAAATTGGAACTAGTACAGTCTTACTAAAAAAATCACTGTTAGAAAATATTGGTTATTTTGATGAAGATTTAAAAATTTGTGAAGATTATGATTTATGGCTGAGAATCAGTCTTGAAAATGAGATAGGATATATAAATCAAGAGTTAGTAATTAAAAATGCGGGACATAATGGGCAATTATCATTTAGTGAATTTGGGATTGATAGATATAAAATCGATTCTCTACAAAAACATTTAGATTCTAAATTTAAAATAGAAGTTAAAAAAGAGCTTCTGAAAAAATTAAATATTTTACTCAAAGGTGCTAGAAAACATCAAAACTTTAAGATTTTAAAAAAGTATGAGAATATCAAAATTTGATACCCCATTAATATAGTATTTGTTTCTCTCACATCAGAACCTAAAAATAAGAAGAAATTCCCATTTTTTCAACAGTTCCGTTTGGGGTCATAATTCCAATACATCACTTATAACTTCTAGCAACTGATTTAATTTAAGAGGCTTTACAATATATCCATCCACTCCCAAAATAGCTGCTTTAGATTTGTATTCATTGTGAGCTGAAATAATAATCGTTTTTTGATTAGGGTTATACTCCTTTATCTCCTTTATCATCTCTAAACCATTCATTTTATTCATCGTAATATCAGTGATAATTAAGTCATAAAATTGCAAAGCAAATCTCTTATATGTCTCCAGCCCCTCTTCGCCGTCACTTGCCGTCATCACCATTCCCAAAAGGCTATTCAAAAGTGTATATGTACTTTCTCTCGCTAATTCATCGTCATCTATAAATAAAACTCGCATATTTTTTGTTTTGTTCTTGAAGTTTTGAATCTCTTTCATATTAATATTCATCTATTTTCCTTTTCTTTGAAAAGTAAAATTATACAGAATATAAGCTTTACTTTATATAATTTAGCAACACTAAAGATAGTTTATAGTTACTAAACTTAATTTTCTTTATTATAAAGAGGGATATTGTCCTGTTTTGAACCTTTTTTTTGAGATTGAAATGCCAATGTTTTATCTACAATATAGACAATATCTTCATCTTCCGCCTCTAATCTCAACTTTGTATTCAAAATAATACCATTTTTTGCCAAAAGATTAGTTAACTTATCATAATTAGTACACCATTTTTTAGCTGACTCAATATCTTTTTGCCTTTGATATGATGAAATAGTTTCTTTCTCCTCTTGAGTTGCTACCATTCGCACTACTCTCGTCGTGATTCCTAAATTTTTATTTAATTTCAACATTATTTTATAATCTTTATCATCAGTTTCAAGATAAACCACTTCACCATTTTCCAATTTTTCATCCAAAATTTCAATCTCATCAACAATTCCATATCCCAATGAGTGTAAATTTTTCTTTAAATTCTCAATAATTACCGCTTGTTGCTGTTTTTGAATTATAATTTTATTTACCTGATATGCCACCGATTCAAACTGCTCTTTGTGAATTCTCTCACTATTTAATAGCAATGAAATCTCTTTTTTTATCACATCACCAAGCTCTAATCTATTTAGCTTAATTAAATTTTCCTTATAAATTTTTGTCCAAATATAAAGTTCCTTTGCTTTACCGTAATCCAATTTTACCGAATCCAAAATCATTTTCAATCTATCCCGATTACACAAATTAAAATTTTTAAACTTTATGTAATTATTATCATATTTTTTTATTTTTTCCTTAAATTCGGCAATGGAATTAATAACCCTCTGCCTCGGTCTAATAATTTTTACACTTTGCTCATTTACCCCTTTGACAATCTCACTCACACCCTCATTAATCTCATCTTGCTTCTCTTTTTTCTTTAAATTCTCAACCTCATCACTCATCAAAGAGACTAAATATCTCTTTTGCTCTACCCCATTTGGCTTTGCAAAATCCCTCTTAAGTTCCTCTAATTTTTGAAAAAACTCTTCAGATTCTCTATTTTTTTCTGCAAACCTATATATTGATTCAATTTCACTATCCATCACCTCCAAAGTTTCACTCTCAAGCTCTTTCAATTTAAAAATTGCCATCTTTGCCTCTTGTGAAAACTCTTGCACTATCTCTTGATATTTTTTATTGTGTTTTTCATCTTTAATTAAAGACTTATCATATTTCCTAAAACTTTCCTTCGCTTTTAGAGACAATTTATCCCCAAAATTAACCTGTACTGCAAATTTTTCTAAAATATTTTTTTCTAAATTTTTTACTTCATAAAGCATAGAATCAAAATCTTTTTTAAGTATTTTCTGATTATATTCAAATGCTTCCATATCTTTTTTTTTATTATATGCCCAAATTCCTACCGCCACCACTCCTACTACACCAAGAGCTGTCGCCGCTGTTGCCAATCCAATACCACCAGTAACTCCTACAGCACTACTTTGAACCACTGCAACTTTACCTGTACTCATTTTCACCTCCGATAGTCTTAAACCTAATATTAACTAAAATATTCTGTAAGATAGATGATTTTTAGAAAAAATTTTAATTTTTTTAATTTTTAACCAAAATTATGATAAAATTTCCCTAAAAGAATAGGAAATTACAAATGAATCAAACATTAATAATTGGAGCTGGTGGAGTTGGACGAGTTGTTGTCAAAAAATGTGCAAAAAATAGTGAAATTTTTGGAGATATAGCTTTGGCAAGTCGTACCCTCAGCCGATGTGAAATGTTGGCTGATGAGATAAAAAAAGAGATGAATATCACCATCGCCACTCACCAAGTTGATGCAGATAATGTCGAAGAATTAGTGAATTTGATAAATAAAATTAAACCAAATATTGTTTTAAATATCGCCTTGCCTTATCAGGATTTGACAATTATGGATGCCTGTATCGCCACGAAGACTCACTATCTCGACACCGCAAACTATGAACACCCCGATACCGCCAAATTTGAATATAAGGAGCAGTGGGCAAAAGATGAAGATTTTAAAAAAGCAGAAATTATGGGACTTTTGGGTAGTGGTTTTGACCCTGGGGTTACAAATGTTTTTTGTGCTTATGCCCAGCAATATCTGTTTGACACAATCGAAGAGATAGATATTTTGGATTGCAATGGAGGCGACCACGGCTATGCTTTTGCCACCAATTTTAATCCAGAGATAAATCTCCGTGAAGTTAGTGCAAATGGGCGATATTGGCAAAAAAATAGTGATGGAATCGGTGAATGGATTGAAACTAAACCGATGGAGATAAAAAAAGTTTGGGATTACCCCGAAATTGGGCAAAAAGATAGTTACCTGCTTTATCACGAAGAGATGGAGAGCCTTTGCAAAAATATCAAGGGTCTAAAACAGATTCGTTTTTTTATGACTTTTGGTGAAAGTTATCTGACCCATCTAAAGTGCCTTGAAAATGTGGGAATGCTTAGAATTGATGAGGTTGAGGTTGAGGGCAAAAAAATTGTACCCATTAAATTGCTTAAAGCCCTGCTTCCCGACCCCTCAACTTTGGGTGAGCGAACTGTGGGCAAAACAAATATCGGCTGTGTGATTATGGGATATAAAAATGGTGAAAAAAAACGAATCTATATCTACAATGTCTGCGACCATCAGGAGGTTTATAAAGAGACTAAAGCTCAAGCGGTCAGTTATACTACGGGAGTTCCTGCGATGATTGGGGCAAAATTGATTCTTGAGGGCAAATGGAAAGGAGATGGAGTTTTTAATATGGAAGAGTTTGATGCAAAACCATTTATGGATGAATTAACTACTCAAGGTTTACCGTGGAAAATTATATCTCTTGACCCAGATATTAAACTTTAAAAGTAAGGGGTTTTACAACCCCTCACGGAAATTGAAAATAGAGTTTTGCAAAAAGTCTAATGGTCAGTTAAAATATCTTGCTTAAAATAATGAAGTTTGTGATTTATTTTATTGGCATAGCATAAAGGGGTGAAAATCAAAAAAAAGATGAAATTTTTAATTAAACTTTGTTTGACAGTGGTGTTGATTTGGTTTATATTTTCCAAAATTGATATTGACAAATTTACTCAAACTTTAAAAGAGATAAATCTGTTTTGGTTTTTTTTGGCATTTATCGCTTTTAATATTTCCAAAATCATTAGCTCATTTCGGTTAAATTTCTATTTTCGAGATTTAGCTCTAAAACTCAGCGAAACAGTAAATCTAATGCTCTATTATCTAGGAATGTTCTACAACCTATTTTTACCAGGGGGCATCGGCGGAGACGGATACAAAATCTACATTTTAAATAAAAAACACAAAACAAGAGTCAAAGATTTAATTATGGCGACATTACTCGACAGAATCAGCGGTGTAGTGGCTTTGGGATTTTTCGCAGGAATTCTATTTTGCTTCAGCTCATTCATCTCTATCCATAAATCTCTCCTATTTTTATCAATTTTTTGTACCATCGCTATCTTTCCAGTTTTCATATATCTACACAAAAAGTTTTTTGCTAAATTTAATAATTCACTCAAAAATACTACCTATTTAGCTTTAATTGTTCAACTTTTTCAATTAATTTGTAGCTATTTTTTGATTCTCTCAATTGGTGAAACGGGGATGATAGATTTTCTCACAGTTTTTCTGATTTCGTCAGTTGTGGCAGTAGTCCCCCTCACCGTTGGGGGAATTGGAGCTAGAGAAGTCACATTTTTTTATGCTTTTGAACTAATCTCAAAAGAACCAAATAGCGGAATCGTTTTTTCAATTTTGTTTTTTATGATAACTGCATTTTCATCACTTATCGGTATCCTATTTTTAAAACAAAAAGTATAGATTTAGAATTTCTAAACCTATATGATATAGTAGTGTTTTGGGGACTTAGTCTATTACTTGAAAGGTCAATTTATTATTGCCTTTATCAATGTGAAAACTTACCCACAAAAAATTTCATATCCAACTCAACAGCTTTTTTATTTAAAATTATAGCATAAATTTCATAAGGGTGTGGGGGAAAATTAAGTAACTTTTATATATAATTAACAAAAAAATAAGGCAAAGTTATGGCAACGAAAATTATAGAAGAGATGAAATATTGTGAAAAATGTGAGATAGAAACGGTTCATAGAAAAAATTCTAAGCAGATGAGTTGGCTGATGCACCTATTTTTGGTGGTTATAACTTTTGGAATTTGGATAATAATCTGGATTTTAATTTTGCTTTGGCACACCATAAATAAATCGGTTACAGCGATAGGAAATAGGTGGATTTGTTCAAAATGTGGTAAAAAAACTTGGTAGAGGTTGGATAGTTTGAAATTTGTAGTAGATTCAAAATTTACTCCATCGGGTGACCAGCCTCAAGCGATTGAAAAACTATATAGCTCTATAAAGAGTGGCAATCAATACCAAACACTTCATGGTGTGACGGGGAGTGGCAAAACTTTTACAATGGCGAAAATTATCGAAAAGTTACAGATGCCAACTCTCATTATGACCCACAATAAAACTCTTGCAGCTCAACTTTATAGCGAGTTTATGGGCTTTTTCCCAAAAAATCATGTCGAGTATTTTATCAGTTATTACGATTATTATCAGCCAGAAGCTTATATCCCACGGCAAGATTTATTTATCGAAAAAGACAGCTCAATAAATGCCGAGATTGAACGGTTACGACTCTCCGCCACCGCCTCACTTTTGAGCTTTGATGATATTATTTGTGTGGCTTCGGTCTCTGCAAATTATGGCTTAGGGAATCCTACCGAATATAAAAAAATGGTGCAAGTTATTGAGATAGGAGATGAGTTAAATCAGCGAAAATTATTGCTTAGATTTGTAGATATGGGTTACAAGCGAAACGATAAATTTTTTGATATTGGTACATTTAGGGTCAATGGTGATGTACTTGATATTTACCCTTCTTACAGCAATGAGGAGGCGGTGCGGTTGGAATTTTTTGGCGATGAGTGTGAAAATATCTACTACTTCGACCCCCTCACCAATAAAAAATTAAAAGATGTCAAGCGAGTGAATATTTATGCCACGAGTCAATTTATCGTGGGAGCTGAGAGATTGAGCGAGGCGATGAAGCATATCGAAAATGAGCTTGTAAGTCGGCTAAAATTTCTTAAAGAGAATGATAGATTATTGGAACACCAACGGCTCAAACAGCGAGTGGAGTTTGATTTAGAGATGATGGAAGCGACGGGGGCTTGTAAGGGTGTGGAGAATTATGCTCGATATTTGACGGGTAAAAAAGAGGGTGAAACCCCCTACTCATTGTTTGATTATTTTGAGGCGATGGGGCAGGATTATCTGGTGATTGTGGATGAGTCTCATGTTTCATTACCCCAATTTCGGGGAATGTTTGCAGGGGATAGGGCGAGAAAAGAGGTGTTAGTGGAGTATGGATTTCGCCTCCCTAGTGCATTGGATAATCGACCACTCAGGTATGAGGAGTATATCAAAAAAGCTCCCCATTTTATGTTTGTTTCAGCAACTCCAGCGGAAGCGGAGCTAGAACTTTCAGCTGAGAATATCGCTACTCAGATTATTCGTCCCACAGGGCTTTTAGACCCCCAAATCGAGATTTTGGATAGTGAGTATCAGGTGGAAAAATTGCACGATGAGATAAAAAAAACTATTGTCAAAGGTGAGAGAGTTTTAGTTACAACTTTGACTAAAAAAATGGCAGAGGATTTGACCAAATATTATAAGGGACTTGGTTTAAGAATTGAATATATGCACTCCGATATTAATACAGTTGAGCGAAATGAGATAATTCGTGGGCTTCGACTTGGAAATTTTGATGTATTGGTGGGGATAAATCTACTCCGTGAGGGGTTGGATTTGCCAGAAGTGAGTTTAGTCGCAATCTTGGATGCGGACAAAGAGGGATTTTTGAGAAGTGAGAAAAGTTTAATCCAAACTATGGGACGAGCATCGAGAAATATAAATGGAAGAGTGATTTTGTTTGCTAAAAAAATTACAAACTCTATGAAAAGTGCAGTTTTAATTACCGAAGAGCGACGAGAGATACAGATGAGATACAATAAAACTCACAATATAACCCCCAAAACTGTCAAACGAGAATTGGACACGAGCTTAAAATCAGATGAACCATTAAGAGTTAAAAAATCAAAACTGGATAAACTTCCAGCCAAAGAGAGGCAAAAAATAATAGCTACCCTTCGAGCAAAGATGATGGAGGCTGCCAAAAAATTGGAGTTTGAAGAGGCTGCACGACTTCGAGATGAGATAGAAAAAATCAAAAAAATCTAAACATAAAACCTCAAAAATCATCATATATTTAAGCTAATTGTGATTTATCTATAAGTATTTTTTCGATATAATCATCTAAAAATTTTGACTATAAAGGAATAAAATGTTATCACAAAGAGTACAAACTCTATCAGAATCATTGACGATTGCCATTACGACTTTGGCAGGGGAGCTTAAGGCTCAAGGTAAGGATGTTTTAAGTTTCTCAGCAGGTGAACCTGATTTTGACACACCACAAGTTATAAAAGATGAGGCTATTAAGGCGATAAATGATGGATTTACGAGATATACGGCAGTTCCTGGATTTCCAGATTTGCTTGAGGCGATTGCTGGAAAGTTGAAGCGAGACAATGGTTTGGAGTATGAAACTAGTGATATTGTGGCTAGTAACGGGGCTAAACATTCACTTTTTAATCTTTTTCAAGTTACTTTAGATAGAGGTGATGAGGTGATTATTCCAGCTCCGTATTGGGTGACTTATCCTGAGCTTGTGAAATATAGTGGTGGTGTGGCTGTGATTGTGGAGACGGATGATAAGACAAATTTCAAGATTACTCCCACTCAATTAAAAGAGGCGATAACTCCAAAAACTCGAATGTTAGTTTTGACAACTCCATCAAATCCTACGGGGGCTTTCTATTCTAAAGAGGAGATTGAGGCATTGGCGGAGGTGCTTAAAGGCACGGAAATTTTGGTAGCAAGTGATGAGATGTATGAAAAACTTTTGTATGATGGTAAGATTTTTACAGCAGTTGCATCGGTGAGTGAGGATATGTTTCAGCGGACAATTACCATTAATGGGCTTAGTAAATCGGTGGCGATGACGGGTTGGAGATTTGGTTATGTGGCGACCCCAAACAAAACTTTGACAAAAGCTATGAAAAAATTGCAATCCCAATCAACCTCAAATATTAGCTCAATTACCCAAAAAGCATCGATTGCGGGGCTTGATGGACGAGCAGATGCAGATGTTAGAACTATGAAAATAGAGTTTGAAAAACGGCGAGATTTGGCTGTGAAGTTATGCAATGAAATTGATGGACTCTCCGTGGTTAAGCCTGATGGAGCTTTTTATCTTTTCATTAATATTAAAGATGTTGAGCCTGATTCTATGAAATTTTGTAAAGATTTGCTAGAGAAAAAGGGTGTGGCGGTTGTCCCAGGGCTTGGATTTGGAAGTGATGGATATTTTAGATTTTCATTTGCAACGAGTGAAAAAAATATTATTGAGGGGCTAAAACGGGTAGCTGAGCTTGTGAGTGAGTATCAAAAATAATGATGGATATAATAATGCTTGTACTATTTGTAGCTTTTATGATTTTTATGGTGAGGGGCTTTATGCTCCAATCTGCAGAAAAAAATCGAGACGAAATTGAAAAATAAACCTAAAATGTCTTTAGAAAAAAAAGCTTCAATTGTCGCTAGTTTAACCGCTACATTTTTGATTATTATAAAAGTGACTATTGGAATTTTAAGCGGTTCGGTGGCGGTTTTGGCTTCGGCAATTGATTCCGTATTGGACTTGATGATTTCTGGTTTTAACTATTTTGCACTTTCAAAAGCCAGTGAACCATCAGACAAAACTTTTAACTATGGCAAGGGTAAGATAGAGGCGATTGCGGCGGTGATTGAGGGGACGGTGGTCGCAACTTCTGGAGTTTTCATCCTCTACCTCTCTATCCAAAAACTTTTTACCAATGAGCCAATAGGTTATCTTAGTGAATCAATTTTAGTTATGCTCATCTCATTTGTGGTCACACTATTTTTGGTAATGTTTCTCAATTATGTAGCCAAAAAAACAAAAAACTTAGTGATAAAATCAGATGCCCTGCATTACAAAACCGACCTCTTCACAAATGGAGCAATTTTAATCTCATTAGTTGTCATCTATTTTACAGATTTTGGCTTAGTCGATGCGATTATGGGTTTTGGAATCTCCATCTATATCATTTGGGAAGCTTATAAAATAATCAAAGAGGGAGTTTTTATCTTACTTGACGGCTCACTTGAAGAGGATGAAGTGATACAGATTAAAGAGATTATCCAAACTCAAAAAGGGCTTACAGATTACCACTTTTTAAAAACTAGAAATAGTGCAAATATAAATTTTGTAGATGTGCATTTAGTGTTTGAAAATCGCCATATTGCCCTCCTTGATGCTCACAATATTGCAGATGAGGTGGAGGATAAAATTAAAGAGCTTGATAAAGATAAAGAATGGGTAATAAATTCACATCTTGACCCCTATGATGATTCATTGGAAACTTGTACAATATAATCAAGTCCCC
>JAOZPA010000049.1:5426-15922 GCA_029932985.1 Campylobacterales bacterium | reverse complement strand
AGCTGCCGACCACATCAAGATAATACTTGCCATCAGCAAATCCTCTTTTACAAAAGGTTCAATGAAACTTCCCAAATATTCCAAAAATTTGGTATGCTCAACTCCTCCAACAATTACAAAAAGTGCAATAAAAAATGCCAAAAGTGTAAGTTCAATTCTGCTAAAAGTTCCATCTAAATCGGTTTTGGGGGCAAGAAACAGAAGTATCGTCAGCCCCAAAGTTGCAACCATCCAAGCATCCCAGCCAAAAGAGTGGTGAAATACAAAAAGCACAACCATCAATCCCAAAACTGCCAAAGATATATTCCAAGTGACTTTGTCTTTTAGATATTCACTAGCTTTACCCGAAAAATCTATGGGTTGAGGCTTCTCTGCTAACTCTTTTTTGAACAAAAATTTAAGAGTAATAACTATACCTATATATGCTGCCAATACAATTCCACCCATGTGGATAAAAAATGTGTTAAAATCTATCCCCTTTGCTGAACCTATCATTAAGTTTGGAGGGTCACCTACCAGAGTTGCTACACCTCCAGTATCTGAAAGCAAAGCCGCTGCCAATAGATATGGAATCGGATTGACCTTTAATGCACTGCAAATTAGCACAATAATTGGTCCAAAAATCACAACTGTAGTGACATTGTCTAACATCAATGAAATCACAGCAACCGCCGTCCCCATCATCACCATCAAGGTAAAAAGATGCCCTTTGCTCAAAGATGCAATTTTATATGCAATCATCTCAAATCCACCAGTGGGTAGCATAATAGAAACTATGGTCATCATCGCCCCCAACAAAAATACGACATTCCAATCAATAGAACCTATCGCTTCTTGTGGTGAATAAAATCCATACAGTTGCCCAACCACAATCATAGTCAATGCTCCAAGCATCGCAAATTTAGTCCTATGAAGTCCATGCAGACCCTCGGTAAAAATACCAACAAATGTCACAACCATAATAATAGCTGACCACATCATCTCATTTGTAAAAACATAACTTTCCATACAATCTCCCCTTATTAAAACTCTTTTATCAAAATATAAGAATTTAATAAAAAATTAATATTACTATCAAAATAATCACACCTATTGAGTAGTAAATCTAAAATCGAAATTATACAACTCTAATATAAATTTATTATGATAATTATAATTAAATATTTTTTTTAAGATTACACCTTTTTTATACTAGTAAATTTATAATTTCATACTTTAACTTTAATTTATATAATTATTCGTTACAATAAGTTTTTAACTAAAGGAGTACCCATTTTATACATAATAATCCACACGATTCATCTGTTTTCCGTTTTTATTTATGGTGGTTTTTTGATTGTAGATAATCTGTTTTTGGCAAAAATGCCTCAAACTCTAAACGAAGAGGAGCATACGAAAGCCCGAGAAGCGATAATGATGCATGTGCGAAAAGTCGTCCCATATTCATTGATGGTTGCGGTGGCTTCGGGGCTGTATCTCATCACTCAAGTTTTTGGTGAAATCTCCCCAGACGGACTTAGCACTTTTCAAATGATTCTATCACTCAAAGCATTTTTGGGCATTTGGCTAGGAATTAGAGGTATAAATCAGAAACTTTTTGGTATCAATCCTTGGATTTTCAAAGGACATATTTTACCATTTTCATTTGTAATCGTCATAATTTTTTTATCACAATTTATATATATATAGAGGATTATTGTTTGGCAAAGCGACCATATTAATCTAAAAATTAATTGATATGGTCGATTTTGGGGACTTAATCCTTTATCATCTTTCATAGGGGGAGATTATGCTATTTTTTAAAGAAAAATATATTCCGATTTTAATTATAGTTATTCCAATTGCATCTATTGCTATTTTGGTAACTCTATTTTCCACTTTTTTCATACAATATCAACATAATAGTTTTAGAGAGGAATCCAAAAAAATTCAGCAAGAGTTTATTTCTCAAAATAAGCTTGAGATTAAAAAAGAGGTTCGTCGGGCTATTGGATTAATTGAGGTTAATTATAAAAATGAGTTTCATAGAATGCAGGGGGATACTAAACAAAAAGTTTTAAATGCTCACAATATTATAAGAGTTCTTTATGATAAATATAAGCATATTAAGAGTGAAAAAGATATTATTCATATTTTGCATAATACTTTAAATGCGATGGAAAATAATCGTCTAAAGGGATATTATTTTATTTTAGACAAAGATGGTGAGCGGATTTTTAGCACAAAAGAGAATAGTGATGATTTTATTAGCAAAGAGAATTTGAGTGAAATTGCAAAAAATCAGGAGGGTTTTACTTATCAAAAACTTGATAAAGTGGAAAATATTTATAGCGATATAACTTATGTTAAGAAGTTTGAACTTTTTGATTGGTATATTGGATATAGTGATTTTATGGATGTGCTAAAGGTAAATATCAAAAATGAATTGAAAGAGACAATAGGTAATATTCAACTAAATAGCAGTGGTTATCTTTTTATATTTAATATTGAGGATAGGCAAAATGTTGAGATGCTGATAAATAAAAACAAAGATTTAGAGGGAAAAAGTATTAGTACAAATTTTAGAGATGTGAATGGAAAGCCATTTATGGAGCATTTTAAAAATCTACTGAAGGATAAAGAGGTGATGATAAATTATAATTATCAAAAACCCAAAACGGAACTTGTTCGTGAAAAAATATCCTATTTTAAATATTATCCAGAGCTTGATTGGGTGATTGGAGCTGGATTTTATGTAAATGATGCTAGGCATTCCATAGAGGAGAGAGAGAATGAGGTAAAAGAGGAGATTGATAAAACTCTAAATACTTTGCTTATGGTATCTGTAGCTTTTGCTTTTTTGATTGGGATTGTCTCTTTTGTATTTTCATCTAAAACAAATTTGGTTTTTAAAAAATATCGTGAAAATTTAAATAGAAAAAATGATGAATTGGAGGAGTTTAATAATAATTTAAAAGAGAAAGTTGAGGAGCAAACTTCACAAATCATACAGAAATCTATACAAATTTATAACTCATCGAGAGAGGATGGTTTGACGAAATTGCCAAATAGTATCGTCCTTCATGAAAAGCTACGAGAGTTTCGAGGATTTATGATTATTCTTTTGAATATTGACCATTTTGATGCGGTTAATAACACCTATGGAATGATGCACGGCGATAAAGTTTTGTACCTCACGGCTAGAAAACTAATAAAATTAATTCCCAAAGATGCCTCTCTTTATCGGCTAGATTCCAATGAATATGTGATTTTGGCAAAGGGAGATAGTCAAAGTGCTAAGAAAATTGCAAAAAGAATCGACACCTATTTTGATAACAATACAATCTCCTATAATTTGATAGATACAAAGATAAATTTCACATTTGGGGCAACGATAAATGATTGTGATGAGAGTTTGGGGTTTGCTAAAATTGCACTAAAAGAGGGTAAACTAAATGGACGAAAAAAGTTTATACTTTATGATGAGAACTCATTTTTTGCAAAACAACAACATCTAAATATTATCTGGACTCATAAATTAAAAGAGGCGATTAATGAGGATAAAATTGTGCCATATTTTCAGCCGATTGTTTGCAATAAAAATAGAGAAGTTGTCAAATATGAGGTGTTAGTGAGGATTATCGATGAGGGTAAAGTGATTTCGCCCTTTAATTTTATGGATGCGGCAAAAACCACTAGATTTCTAAATGCAATAACTCAAAAAGTGATTGAAAAAAGTTTTAACTATTTTAGTGATAAAGAGATAGATTTTTCTATAAATTTAACAGAAGATGATTTGGCAAATGATAAAATTATTGATTTTCTGATGCAACATTCTAGGAAATATCGTATCGCTCCAAATCGAGTTACTTTGGAAATTTTGGAAAATATCACACTTTCTGGAAATATTGCAATGATTAAGCGAATCGAAATTTTAAAATCCAAAGGCTTCGTGATTGCAATTGATGATTTTGGGGCTGAGAGTTCAAACTACTCAAGACTTACAGATATAAATGCAAATATTATCAAAATTGATGGAATTTATATTAAAAATATTGACAAAAATAGCAAAGATTTTCAGATAGTTCGCTCCATTGTCTTTTTAGCTAGAGCTTTGGGGGCTAAAACAATTGCAGAATTTGTACACAATGAAAGAATCTACAAAATAGTCAAAAGTTTGGGTATCGATTATTCGCAAGGTTACTATTTTTCACCTCCTGAACCTGAAATTGGTAAAAAATTTCTATGAAATTTGGAAAAATTGACTATATAAATCTCTTACCATTTTATATATTTATCAAAAAAAATATTAGAAGTAGCAGAGTCAAAAAATCGATAGATTACAAAAAATCCTATCCCTCAAATATAAATAAAAAATTTGCAAGGGGCGAGGTGAGTTCCGCTTTTATCTCCAGTATAGAAAGTGATAAAAAAAACTTAAATTGCCAAGATATAGGAATTATCGCCAAAAAAGAGGTATTGAGTGTACTAGTGGATATTTCAAAAAATGGAGAGGACAAAGAATCCGCCACCTCAAATATATTAGCCAAAGTTTTAAAAATCGACGGCAAAATCATAATCGGAGACAAAGCCCTAAAACTCCACCTTCAGTCCCCAAACAAATATATAGATTTAGCAAAAGAGTGGTACGATGATACAAATTTACCCTTTGTTTTTGCAAGATTATGCTTTAATAAAAAGCTATGTCTAATCAAAAAAATAACAGATAAATTTATCAAAAATCGGGTCAAAATTCCTCAATATATCCTAAACCAATATTCAAATGAGCGAGGAATTTCAAAAAAAGATATTCTAAAATATTTAGATTTAATTAGTTATAAATTAGATTATCAATCCAAAAAATCTCTCAAGCTATTTCTCAAAAAAGCAAAGGAGCATAAAAAAAGATGAAAATAATTTTACTGCTTTTTCTGATAAATATGATTTTGATGAGTGAAAGTTTTTTGACCAAAAAAGAGTATGCCAAAATGCTTTATCACAATCCTCGTGGTATTGGGTGCGACAAATGTCACAATGATGATGCCACTGGTAAAGTTTTGATTAACTACATCCACAAGGCTAAAAATAAAACTATCAAAGCTTTGGATTTGACCAAAAGCACAAAAAAAGAATTTATAAAAATTTTATCGAGAAGACGAGATAAAAAATCGATTATGCCTGAATATTTTTTGACAAAAGAGGAGATTGAAGCTCTATATTTTTATGTCAATAGTTTAAAAAAGAGGCAAAAAATCAAAAATAAATAAAGTTAGCAGGAGAAAATATGTTTGAGATAGAGTATGAAAAAAAAGCGATGGATTTGAAGCGGTGGGCGGATGCCTATTATATAAATGACAATCCGATGGTCAGCGATGAGGAGTATGATGAGTTAAATCGTGAAGTTTTGGAGTTTGAGAGGGAAAATCCCGATTTGATTGCAAATTATTCCCCCACTCAGCGAATAGGGGCAAAAATCCAAGATGGCTTCAACAAAGCTAAGCATAATGCCAAGATGTGGAGTATGGAGGATATTTTTAATGATGAAGAGTTGCAAGAGTGGCTAAATCGGATTAAAAAAAATGCGGGTGAGGTGAGCTATTTTTGTGAGCCGAAATTTGATGGGGCGAGTCTGAATCTCATCTATGAAAATGGGGAGTTGAAACAAGCCATTACCCGAGGCGATGGTGAGGAGGGCGAGGATGTGACCCTAAATGCTCGTGCGATTAAGAGTGTTCCACTTGTCATAAATTACGATGATTTGATTGAGATTCGTGGTGAAGTGGTGATTCATAAAAAAGATTTTGATTTGATAAATCAGGAGCGAGAAAAAGAGGGCAAATATCTTTTTGCAAATCCACGAAATGCAGCGAGTGGGGGACTTCGGCAACTTGATACAAAAAAAACTGCCAAGCGAAAACTACATTTTTATCCGTGGGGAATTGGTGAGAATTTTTTGGATGAGGAGCTTTTGAGTGAGCAAATGCAGTTTATCTACTCTTTGGGATTTTTAGAGCCACCGCTGATTCAAAAAATTGATGAGCTTTCAGAGATAAATGAGGCTTACAGTACACTCATCGACAAAAGAGATTCCATCGAGATGTTGATGGATGGAATGGTTATTAAGGTTGATGAAATTGCAATTGCTGAAAAATTAGGATATACCATTAAATATCCAAAATGGATGTGTGCTTTTAAGTTTCCCGCTTTGGAAAAAGTGACCAAGGTGAACTCTATAACTTTACAAGTTGGGCGAACTGGGGTGATTACTCCCGTGGCGGAAGTTGAGCCTGTTAATATTGATGGTGCTTTAATTTCCAGAGCGACTTTGCATAATTTTGATGAGATTGAGCGAAAAAATTTGATGATTGGTGATAGTGTGATTATTATTCGTTCTGGAGATGTGATTCCAAAAATTACTAAAGTGCTAGAGGATAGACGAGATGGCTCACAAATCCCCATCGGTCGCCCAACACTTTGCCCAACTTGCCAAAGCCAACTGCTCGATGAGGGAACGATAATTGAATGTCAAAATTTAGAGTGTAAAGATAGAGTGGTTAATTCTATCCGATATTTTGCCTCAAAAGGTTGTATGAATATTGATGGATTGGGTGAGAGTATCGTCAAGAGATTGGTGGAGCAAAAAATTATTTCAAACATTATTGACCTTTATAAAATCCAATATGAAGATTTAGAAAATTTAGAGGGATTTAAAGAGAAAAGTATAAATAATCTGTTAAATTCTATTGAAAATTCAAAAGGTGTGGAGTGTTGGCGATTTGTGCGGTCTTTGGGAATTGACCATATCGGCGAGGTTGGGGCAAAAAAACTTTGTGAAACTTTTGCAGATGATATATTTTCCAAAACTAAAGATGATATAAATGCACTTGATGGTTTTGGAGACAAAATGGCGGAATCATTAAATAAATTTAGTATAATTAACGAAAAAATAATTAATGAATTAAAAGAGATAATTAAGCCCAAAATTGAGCAGATAAAAGAGGTTGAGGAGAGTATATTTTTAGATAAAAGTGTGGTTTTAACTGGGACGATGAGTGTTAGCCGAAATATTATAAAGGAAAAATTGGAGGCTTTGGGGGCTAAAGTCAATAGCTCAATCAGCAAAAAAACTGATTTTTTAATCTATGGCGAAAAAGCTGGAAGTAAACTCACTAAAGCCATAAGTTTAGGAGTCCAAACAATCCCAGAAAATGAATTAAGATTTTAATAGTAGTAAAATAGATGAATTGATGGAAATTTATAAAAATTTACTTTTTATAAAAGCTGAAGTGATTAATCTGGTTGATAAAGATTGAAATTATATTTTGATAAATATAATGACTTCTTAAGCAAAGATTGCCTATAATCCACTTCTAAATGATATAGATTATCATAATTGAAAAAACAGGAAAGAATTTATGAAAAAAATAGTTTTTAGTTTGAGTATTGTCGTTAGTTTTTTAGTTGCAAATGAAGTTTCAAAAAAAAATATTGTCCCTATGGGGAATGTGATGGGTTCTACGGGTGTAGTTTTTCCAGAGGGAAAAGCTAGAATTTTTATCAAAAATATCTCATTTATGAAAGATAAAGCTTATAATGGCGATGAGGAGGTTCAAGATATTCAAAATAAAGAGTTTAAAATGAATATTACCCAATTTGTTGCTAGATATGGATTTGGAAATAATTTTGATGTGAGGGCTATCATTTCGCATAAAACCAGAACACTCACCCAAACCATTCCAAAAGGGGATAAAAAAGGCACTTCCTTTGATATGAAAAATAGTGGGCTTGGCGACAGTATGATTATTGCTCGATATTTGATTTTGAAAAAAAAAGGGATGTTTTTTAGTGTGGGGGCTGGTCTGAAACTTCCCACAGGTGATACCTCAAAAACTTTCAATACCCCAATGGGCGAAAAAGAATCTAAAGACACGATGATTATACAAAACGGCTCAGGCTCTTATGACTATCTCTTTGAAGTGGGAGCTACACAAATCTTAAAAAATAATGCCAGAATCGATGCCCAGTTTATGTATCGCCAAAGCACTAAGGGAGCTAATGATTATCAATTTGGAAATCAAATCAAATATAATATCGGCTACTCCTATGCACTCACTCCATCTTTTGATGTGCAAATGGAATTAAATGGTATAAACTGCCAAAAGCACACTCAAAACAGCATCAAGATAGATTACACTGGTGGAAATTTCCTCTATCTAACTCCGGGGATTCATTATAAAGTCAATAAGCATTTCGATATTTCAACAGCCTATTCATATATGATAAAAAAAGATGTAAATTATGATTCCAAGACAAAAACAGGCGGTTTAAGTGAAGATAATATGTTGGTTGTCAAGGTTGGTTATAATTTTTAAATGTAGAAAATTGTGAAGTTTATATATATTCCAGTCCCTTCACCGATGGTTTGTTTTAATAAAGATTTGCCAAAAAAATTTTTAGGGCTGGAAAATCACACTAATTTAATATTAAATCAAGTTTTATTCCCTGCCCTAAAAATATTTTATTTTTGTTGGCTTATTTTCTCTTTTAAAATTTTAATACCATAAGCAGAATTTTTTGTAATAAACCAAACCGATATTATTATAACTTGGAGCTGTGGTAGATACTAGCTATACAAAAAATTTGATGAAATCTAATCCATAGAACATAAATCCATACCCTATATTAATTAAATAAAGTATTATTATTTTTTGATTTTTCCTTTATAATATTCAAAAGATTAAAAGGGGTAAATTATGACTGAAGAGAGATTTTTTGAACTCTTTGCTATTTTTGATAATTTCAGCCCTGAACTCTTGATTCAATAATTTAATCCTGCACTATCGGGTGCTCTATCAAATGTCGCCACATAAAGCTTGGCTACCTCATCTTCTGTTGGCTGATTTTCATAAAATCTTCTTAACTTTTTGTAATTAAATTTTAAATTTTAAATATTTTTATTCCTAATTTTCTCAATGCAAGGTTTTAAGATTTTTGCTTTTTGGGATTTTCATCAATAGTTTTTTGAAAATATCTTATTCAAAGAAATATTAAAATAATTGTTAAGTAACTCTTGGTTATAATAACCACAGTTACGATAATGGAGGTTGTTATATATGAAATTTTATGATAGAGTTGAAGAGTTGGCACTTTTACAAAAAGCTGATAAGTTAAAAGAGAAAAATTCAATTTTGAGTATGGTTATTGGCAGAAGAAGAGTTGGTAAAACTACTTTGGTTTTGCAAGAGTTTAGCAAAGAGAAGGTGTTGTATTTTTTTGTTTCAAAAAAGAGTGAAAAACTTCTTTGTGAAGAGTTTGTTTTAGAGATAGAGGATAAGTTAAAAGTTCCGATTTTTGGCACTATTTCTAAATTTGAAGAGTTATTTTTGTATCTGTTGCAGATAGCGAAAACAAAATCTTTTACACTCATCATAGATGAATTTCAAGAGTTTTATCGAGTCAATAATTCTATCTATTCTACAATTCAAAAGCTTTGGGATTTAAATAAAAATAGCTCAAATCTTCATCTAATTGTTTGTGGTTCAATCTATTCTTTGATGAAAAAAATCTTTGAGGAGAATAATGAACCTTTATTTGGAAGAGCAGATTTCAAAATAGACCTTAAACCGTTAAAAGTAGATATTTTAAAAGAAATTTTAGAGGATTATAACTCCTATTCAAATCAAAATTTATTAGATTTTTTTATACTCACAGGCGGAGTTGCCAAATATATAGAGCTTTTTGTACTTTATGAAAGTTTTAATCAAAATGATATGATAGATGAGATGATAAAATCCCATTCACTTTTTTTAGATGAGGGTAAAAATAGATTAATTGAAGAGTTTGGCAAAGATTACACCATCTATTTTTCAATTCTTAGCTTAATATCCGCTTCCAAAACTTCAAGAACTGAGATTGAATCCATTTTGGAAAAAAATATTTCAGGACATCTTTATCGATTGGAAAATGATTATAGCATCATAAAAAGTATCAAACCAATTGGTGCAAAAGTTGGCTCAAAAATTCAAAAATATGAGATAGTCGATAATTTTCTAGCCTTTTGGTTTCGATTTATTTATAAATATCAATCAATAGTTGAAATTGAAAACTACACAAAATTAAAAGAGATAATAAGAAGAGATTGGAAAACCTTTAGTGGTAGATTTTTAGAAAAACTTTTTATAGAGATATTCAAAGAACAAAGCAGGTTCACAAATATTGGTTCATATTGGGAGCGAGGAAATCAAAACGAGATAGATATAGTTGCAATTGATGATATAGAAAAAAAACTACTATTTTGTGAAGTCAAACTCTCTCAAAAAAGATTAAACTATAATGCTTTAGTTATTAAATCACAAAATCTCATCAAAAAATATAAAAATTATGAAATTAAATATAAATTACTCAGTATTAATGATTTGTATAAATAAAAAATCAAGCTTTATGACCCCAAATTATGTCTATCCAATGAGATTTTTTACAAAAAAACGCTATAAATGCTACCCTAATGCCTAAAAAAC
>JAOZPA010000049.1:0-5326 GCA_029932985.1 Campylobacterales bacterium | reverse complement strand
CTATATATACTTAATCTAAACTTTAAATTTCATTTTATCCTCTTTTTTCTCTATGAAAAATTTCATCGGATAGCCATACCTATTCTAAGGGCTTTGAGAAAAATACTATTTATTTTACTTTAATAAAAAGGGGTGATGAATATAGGATAAAATATTTCAAATTAAGATTTATTTCCTAAATTTTCTCAGCCCTAATTTCTTTACTTTATATAAGTTCCCAGAATATGGGAACTTTTTAATTATCTGGCGATATAAGCATATCCTGTTTCTGCTGTAATAGTTATCGTGACATTTTTGCCATCACTATTTGTCAAAGTTAAATTACAATCGCTTGGTAGCATTCCACTAAATCTATCATCTCCAAAAACAGTATCTCTTATATAGGCTCTACCCAAATAATCAAAATATATTCTTTTATTTGATGCCAATCCACAAATACTATAACTTTTAATATCATATTCATTTCTTAAATCCATAGATTCTATATAAATATTTTCAAAAGGAGATGTTGAACGACCAGTCATCCATTTCCTAGTTGCTTGGTCAATTGCTACTTCATTCTTAGAAAAAGCATTATTCTTATTTTTATTACTCCAAACTGTATAATAAAGATTACTAGTTGTATCAACATTAAAACTTAATTGCCATCTAGTCTTATGCCAATCATCTTTAGTAGCATCAAATTTATTATCCTGCATTGCCAAATGTTGGGTATATCGTAAATCTGTAATTATTTGATGAGCCAACTCATTTAAACGGTCATTTTGCATTTTGGGGGCTATAAAAATCGATAAAATCCCTATCACCACAATCACAAAAACTAGCTCTAACATTGTAAAAGCTTTTTTCATCTGTTCCTCCTGTTATTTATCTAAAAGTTTCTCTTTTTTCTGTTTCAACTCTATTTTAAAATCTTAAGAAATTTTTTCTATATTTATAACTGACATCTTTCTCCTGTTTTCCTATAAAAATATTTCTTGCAATATTACCAATAGTGTTTGTACTAACTGTATCAAATGTACCACCAATAATTCCTCCTAAAAGAGGTATTGCTTTTCCTAAATTTACAACACCTTTTTCTCCAAACTTAGTAACAAGTCTAAAACCAACCTTTTGATTTATCTGAGTTATAATTTTAGACGACATGTTTTTTAATGCATTTGTTGCTAATTGTTTGCCTATTTCAATACCAGCATTTTTAAGTATTTCCGTAGCACCATTGCCAACTAAACAAATATAAACCATAGTTTTTACCTTATCATCATTTAAATCATGCCCTGAAAGATATGCAATAGTAGCAATCATTCTAATTTGAATATATAAAACAGTTGTTATATTTGCAGGTAATGACACTGGCATTACAATTAATCCACCAAGACCTGTAATAAATCCAGATGTCCCAGCTTTTGTATTTTGCCATCGTATTAAAGAATTACATTGTTCATATATTGAATCACTACTTTTTTCATAGCTTTTTGCTAAATCCATAGCTGAATCTAATCCAGCAACACCATTTACAGCTTTATCATAAGCGAAATCCAAGACTTGTTGAATTTTATTTTCGCTAATTTGATTTTTCATATATTCTTCCTAATAAAAAAATAGTTTTGAAATGGTTAGATTGCGTCGCCAAATACTAAACCTCAACCGCCAGTTTCGTAAAATGCACGAGAGGAAGTTTCACTATTTTCATCATTCCATCTATTCTCTTTGGGTTTATCTTTCAAAACCTTTTTCAAAACTTTGGTTGCCTTTTCTATGTCGCCATTTTCCACAGCTTCTTTGATACTCATCGCTTCTTCAAAATAGAGGCACGGTATCAGCATTCCCTCGGCGGTCAATCTGATTCGGTTGCAGTTTTCGCAAAAGTCGTGCTTGTGGGGGTCGATGACACCAAAAATATAACCGTCATCTAATCTGTATTGTTGGGCTGGACTTGCCCCCTCTCTGCCGATTTTTTCAAAACTGTATTTTGCACCAATTATATCTAATATCTCTTTTTCATTCAAGCCTTTTAGTGAACTTTGGGCAAAACTGTTTTCCATATATTCGATGAATCGTATCTGGCAACCTTTGGCTTTGGCATATTCAAAAAGTTCTATCAATTCGCCGTCATTGATTCCTCGTAAAGGCACGGTGTTTATTTTGACTTTAAGCCCCACCGCTAAAGATTTTTCTATTCCCTCTATCACTTTTACTAAAACATCTTTGCCCGTAATTTTAAAAGCTACATCTTTTTTTAGGGTATCTAGCGAAATGTTGATTCGTTTGAGTCCCGCTTTTTGTAATGCTTCAGCCCCCTCACCGAGCAAATATCCATTTGTGGTTAGGGCTAAATCGATGCCGTCTTTGTAATTACTTATCATTTTGATAAATTTATCAAGCTCGTGTCTCAAAGTTGGCTCACCGCCAGTGATACGAATTTTATTTACCCCCTCATCGATTGCAACTTTGATAAATAGAAACAACTCCTCAAAACTTAGTAAATTTTCCTTAGGAACCCACGAAAATGGTTTTTCAGGCATACAATATTGACACCGAAAATTACACCTCTCCGTAACTGAAACTCGAAGATAATTTACCTCACGACCGTGACCATCTACTAACATATACAAACCTTTCTTAAAAGTAAGCTAAGAATAAAGATTACTTGAATTTTTTATGTTATTATACCTTAAATTTTACCTTGAAAGGGCTTTTAATCCAAAAAAATATTAAACTTTAACCTCTATTTAGTTAGAATAAAATCTATATTCTATTTAAAGGAAATTTAATAAATGAAACTGCATTGGTTTGACGAAACGAAACTGCTCAAAATTCTGCCTATCATCTTTTTGGTGGTGTTATCTTTTAAAATTATCTATACATATCAAAGTATATCAAAACAGGAAAATGATTTAGCTACAAATAATAGTAAAATAATTTTGAAACTTATAGGGGAATATACTAAATATTATCAGAATCATTTCACAAATATTATGAAGCTTGACCAAAATAATTTTTCACTTTTCCCCTCTTTTAGTAATTCTGTAATTTTTGAAAAATTTTCATTATCAAATAATTTAGATATTGAGATAAAAACCGTTTCGGTAAATCCTATGAATCCAAAAAATTTAGCTAATAGTTATGAGAAAAAAGTGATAGAGGAGTTTCAAAATAATTTCAAGAAAAGTGAATATTTTGATATTTTAGAGAAAAATGATACAAAAATATATTATCATGCTTCAGTTTTGAGAATTAATCAATCTTGCCTAAAATGCCACTCCTCAAAAAGTGATGCACCTTCGTTTGTGGCTTTGAATTATAACTCTGGTTATGGTTATAGCAATGGCGATGCAGGGGGCATTATTAGTATCAAATCTTCCAGTAAAAGTATTCAAAAATCTATTGTGACTTCGATTATTATTAGCCTTATTTATGATATTTTGATAATGGCGATACTTTTTGTTTTGATTCAATATTTTTTAAGACATATCAAGCATTCTCGAAATATTTTACAACATAGATTAAAATTAAAAAAAAGAAATATAGAAAAACGAATTGGTGAGCTTAGGTCTTTTAAATATGCACTGGATGAGAGTATTATCGTCTCGAAGATGGATTTAAATGGAGTTATCACAACAGCAAATCAAAAACTGTGTGAGGTGAGTGGATTTTTAAAAGAGGAGTTGGTGGGTAAAAATCATCGAATTATTATACATCCTGATATGGATGAATTTTTTTTTAAAGATATGTGGGATGAAATTTTGGCAAAAAAAAGTTGGACAAAAGTGCTGAAATGGCAAAAAAAAGATAAAACCGATTACTATACTCAAACTACGATAACACCAATTTTAAATGAAAAACAGCAGATAAAAGAGTTTATTGTTATTCAAGATAATGTTAGTGAATTTATTAGGCAAAAAGAGAGAATTCAGCGGATTTTACTCACCGAAAAATTGACGAAACTTCCAAATAGGACGAAGCTTTTAGATGATATTGAAAAAAGTCGAAATCCACAACTGGCTATCACAAATATAGATAAATTTAGAGAGGTTAATGATTTTTATGGATTTAAGGTGGGTGATGATTTGATTTGGCAAATCTCAAATGTTTTAAGAATGGAGCTTCAAGATTTGGATAAAACCACTCTCTATAAACTCTCTTCAGATGAATTTGCAATTTTGCAAGATGGTGGGGATTTTAATAAATTTATAGATTTGATGCGAGTATGTACCCAAAAAGTGGAGTCTAAAATATACAAAATCACATCTCAATCTATCTCTATCACTATTAGTACGGGGATTTCAAAATCCAAATATGATATTTTGGCGACTGCGGGGATGGCTCTATATCGAGCAAAAACTTCAAAACAAACTTTTGTAATTTACCAAAGCAATATGAATTTAGAGCAAAATATAAATCGTAATATGAAGGGTGTTATTAAGATTAAATTTGCGATAAAATATGATAAAATTCTTACCTATTTTCAACCTCTTTATCACATCAAAAACAGAAAAATAGAGAAATATGAAACACTTATTCGACTAAATGATGATGGAGTTATTTTGTCACCTTATCATTTTTTGGATATTGCAAAACGGGCAAAACTCTATCCTCAACTTACTAGAATCGTGATAGAAAAAAGTTTTGAAAAATTTAAAGATAGCCATTTGGGATTTTCGATTAATATCTCAATCGATGATGTTTTAGATAAAGAAACGGTTAAATTTATCAAACAAAAACTAACCCTATTTCCAAATCCTCACTTAGTTGTATTTGAAATATTGGAGAGTGAGGGGTTTGATAGCTATGATGATATGGAAAATTTTATTATAGATATTAAAAAATTTGGCTCAAAAGTAGCGATTGATGATTTTGGTAGCGGTTATTCAAATTTTTCACACATTTTAAATCTCAAAGTTGATTATCTCAAAATCGATGCTTCACTAATCAAAAATATGCTCACAGATAAAAATTCAAAAATACTCGTTGAATCAATTGTCAATTTTAGTAAAGTGTTAAATATTCAAACCATCGCAGAGTATGTGGAGAGCAAAGATATTTTAGATGCTTTGGAAGTTTTGGGGGTTGATTATGCTCAAGGATATTACATTGGGAAGCCTGAAAAAGAGTTGATTTAGATGAGATTTCTGCAATTTCTTCTTTTAGTTTTCTCACCGATATTAATTGCCCAGACCCTACAACTTCCCAAAATCTATAAAGGTGATGAAAATATCACAAACTGGATGATGAGTGAAAAGTTAGATGGAATTAGGGGTTATTGGAATGGTAAAAAATTATTTACAAAAAGGGGAAAAATACTCTATCCCCCAGATTGGTTTAT
>JAOZPA010000168.1 GCA_029932985.1 Campylobacterales bacterium | reverse complement strand
ATCCAGAATTCAAAAATTATAAAATAGTTCCAGCAATTGCAGGTAAAATTTTTCCCGAACATATCCAAAATAAAGCTTTAAAAATGGGTTTTACCGTGATTACTCAAGTGGGAAATCATACAAGAACAAAAAAATCCGTGAGGGGACTTAAACCCCTCCTACATTATGGATAATTAATATCTCCACTTTGGTTATTTGAGAAGCTGTTGTTTGATTCTGTAAAGGCTGTATCAGATGAAAGGTCTATCGCATAGTTTGCATTATTTTCAAATTTGGAATTTTCCACATTTAAAATTGTCGTGCCGTAAGTGTCGATAGCTCCGCTCCCATTTGCATATTCTACTGTGCAATATGACATTTTGTTTCGTATGTCGTTTGAGTGGGTGAAGTAGATTTTGTCCCAGTAGCCAACGGTTGCTTGTTTGCCTGTGAAGATGATAGGTTCTTGCTCTGTTCCGATCGCTTTTAATCCGCCATAGATTGTCAGCTCCATATCTTGGGCAAATGAGAATTTTGCTCCTGCATCTATGGTTAAAAGTTTTTCTTTATCGACTTGCACATTTGCACTGACCAAAACGGGTACGGTTAATCTGTTCCAAGTGGCATCTTTGGTAACTCTTCCGCCAGATAGGGTCAAATAATCTCCTCCAATGTTTCCAGTGAAATCGCTTGAGTCATCTACTGCATCTAGTGCATTTGCATAGAGTTTTCCAGCGGTATTCATATTTTTGGTAGAGGTTACATTTTTGAATTGGTCAATCACGGTGGCATCACTAAAATCAAATCCGTCACCTTTGGAGTGTTGAATTAAAGTGTCTCTGATTTTTAAACGATTCACACCATAGCTGTCAATTGCTCCAGAGGTTTCGCTACCGCCATATTCAATTATACAGTGAGCCATATCGTTTCGGACATCATTTGAGTGGCTGTAATAGATTCTATCCCAGTAGCCCTCGGTTTTTTGTTTACCTGAAAAAAGTATAGGCTCGGTGAGTGTACCGACGGCTTTTAATGCTCCATAGACGGTAAGTTCATTGCCTTGTTCAAATAAAAATCTAGCCCCTTTTCCGATGGTTAGAAATTTTTCATCGGCGATTTGTACATTTCCTTTGACTAAAACTGGCACGGTTAAAGCATTCCAAATGATGTCTTGGGTAACTGCACCGCCTATTAGTCCCACATAATCTCCGCCTAAATTGCCCAAAAAATAACTGCTATCATCAAGTGCTGATAGATTATTTGGATAAAGTGTACCTGCGATTCCTAGATTTTTGGTGGAAATTACACCTTGAAATTCGTCAAGTATTGTCGCATTGCTGAACTCAAAACCATCACCTTTGGAGTGTTTGATTAGGACTGTATTAAATTTAAGTCGGTTCACTCCATAGCTCTCGATAGCTCCATAAGTTTGACTTCCTGCATATTCGATGATACAATATGAGAGTTGATTTCGTACATCGTTTGAGTGGGAGAAGTAGAGTCGATTCCAAAAGCCTTCGGTTTTTTGGTCTCCTGTAAATATGACAGGTTGGGTTCTCGTGCCGATTGCTTTTAATGCTCCATTAATGGTAAGTCCTGTGCCTTGGGCAAAGATGAAGATGGAGTTTTGGTCGATAGTTAAAAGCACACCGCTCTCAATGGAGATACTATTAGGCACATTGTAACAGCCCTGCAAAGTGGTATCTACAGAGATGTTGTCTTTTAAAATTTGACAATTAGTCATATTAATATCGGGGGGAGTTACGGTTTTGACCTCAGCCGTTCGCACTATATTTTTGGCATCTCCAATAGATAAAACATCAATAGTTATTGCTTTCATCATATCTTTTGCCAATTGTGAATCTTGCAACTCTCTTTCAACTGTAAAATAGATTCCTGCGGAAATTTTATTGGTCAAGATTTGCTTATCGTCTAATGCATCATTATTTGCTTTTGCTCCGTTGAGAATTGCAATTATAAATGTCTGCTTAGAGATATTATCATTGTCAAGTTCCCCTCGCCAATAATCTTTACCTGCCTCATCAGATGCTCTATTTAAAATATTTTGATAAATTCTATCGATAAACTCATCTGTACTTAAACTACTTGGATATAGTGTAAGTGTCTCCTCTTGGTCAAAAAACGAGGTCGCTACTTTGTCAATCTTCCAACTATTTTTTCTCATCTCCCCAACCCAATAATCAAGCCCAGCTTTATCGGGAGCTCTATTAAATGTGGCGATATAGAGTTCGATAACTTGCAACTCATCATCTGCTAGTGCAGTTTCCTCTGCATAAACAACAATTGTAGATAAAAAAACCAAAACTAAAACGGTTACGATTTTTTTATAAAACTTACTTATAATCATAAAATACTCCTTGAAATATTTTTACTAAAAGCTATAAAATAACTTTTTTTTTCTAAAATAATTTTTTTAGAAATTTTATAAAGAGTTACAAAAAACTCTTTAAGCCTACTATAAACTTAATTATATCTATAATAGACTTAAATTAGCATTGATTTTATCTATTAAAAGGTAAATACGATATTGTGCTAATTAATGGCAAAGATGTGGCGATTATTGAGACAAAATATAAATTACATGAACGAGATTTAGATAAACTGCTAAATAAACAATATCCTGATTTTCAAAAACTTTATCCTGAATATGCAAACTATAAACACCATTTTGCTCTGGCAAGTTTTTATATAGATGATGAACTTAAAGATGAGGCATTGGAAAAAGGGGTGATAATTCTGCAACGAAAAGGTGATTTGGTAGATACATTTTTGCCAAAAGATTAGTATCTTTGTTGATAAATCAAATCAAAATTGGTGCGAAATAATACTGGAACTCTGAACTTGTTCAGGGCTTAGGTTACACTTAACATAAAATCGAAGCTTTCCACTCAAATTAAACCTCCACCTAAGCCCGAAATAAATTTCGGGTTCCAAAAAACAAAAATTTCCGTTTGGGGACTTTAAACCTTTTGTGCTATAATATTCAAAAAATAATTAGGAGGAAATTATGACAAATGAAGAGTTATTAAAAGAAAATGAAAAATTACGAAAAGAGAATTTAGCTTTAAAGGGAATTAAAACAGAAAGTGTTCCTGAAATTAAGACTTATAATTTTAGTAAAATTACTGATACTATTTTAAAAAAGTTGGTAAATATTGAAAAAATTTATGAACAAGAATCAATTTTTGAAAAATGGTTTAATTTTGATTATAAAATAGAAGATGATGTGACTGAATTTTTGCAAAAACTAATTGATAAAAATACTCAATTAATTTTTGATTATCATGAGGAGGATTTAAAGGCGAATTTCATTGTGCCGTTGATTAATAAAATTGATTTTTTTATGATGAAAGCTAAAATTAGAAATTTTTACAATGAACCTTTAAATTACAAAACTGATAAATTTATTTTTAATGGTAGAGCAGATTTGATGGTATCTTCTGGTTTGCAAGTAGCGATAAAGCCCTATTTTTTTATTCAAGAGTTTAAAAAAGCGGAAGAGTTTGGAAATCCCCGACCGCAACTTTTGGCTGAGATGATTAGTGCTGTTGAGTTAAATAAAATCAAAAGTATGAGAGGAGCTTTTATCACTGGTGAAAATTGGAGATTTGTGATTTTGGAAAAATTAGGGGTAAATAAATATCAATATTTTCTATCTCCAAATTTTGATAGCACCGATATAGAAAAACTAAAAGGGATTTATAAAAACTTGCAATTTGTCAAAAATGAAATTATTGAAATGGTACGACAAGAAAATAAAAAATGATAGTTGATTGCCAAATACTTAGCCTAAATTTTCAGCCCCCATAAGAATATCATATTATTTTACCTTTTTAAATATAAATAAGTGTTCGTGCATTATTAATAAAAAATTATATTCTTTTGATTTATTCACCCAAAATCCCGTAGCTTTGCAGTTGTGTTGGTGTTTAATTATATCTTCTTTTAAAAAAAAACTGATTTTTAAAAATCTTTCCATAACGTTAAAAGCCAATGGCTGATACATTTTATCTCTTCGAGTATCACCAATCAATATAGCACAAAATTTATCTTTTTTCAAAACTCTATAAAATTCTTTTACTACTTTTAGTAATTTATGAAGGATGCCGATTGTTTTATAATCAACTCCATTAAGTTCTAAATAAACATATAATGCATGTTTTTTAAATGCACTTGCCACAAAGTTATTATGATAATAAATATCATACCATTTACTTATCCCTTTAGTATTTTCATTAATTTGACAATGATAACCTTCAATTTCAGCTAATCTTGTAATTAAATCTACTCTTTCTTCAAAACGAATTCCTGTTTGTGTATTAGCTCCACCTACACCATTTCTTACCATATTTTATTCCTTATTACAACTTCATTTATTTTACCACGACCACTACTCTTACTATTTATAAATCTATTTGCTTGAACAATATTTATATCATAAG